>DASQVN010000453.1:0-13981 GCA_035640755.1 Rhodopila sp. | reverse complement strand
CCGCGAGCCCGGCGGTGACGTGCTGGGTGTCGGGGTCGGACTGGACGATGTCCTCGCCCTGGACATAGAGGCCCTTGAAGGAGCCGTCCGCGGCCGCATCGAGCATGTTGGGGATGCGCAGCCCCGGCTCGGGATCCAGGGTCACGCCCCACTCCTTCTCATAGATCGCCCGCACAGCGGGTTCCGCGATATGGCGGTAGCCCGGCAGTTCGTGCGGGAAGCTGCCCATATCGCAGCTCCCCTGGACGTTGTTCTGGCCGCGCAGCGGGTTCACACCAACGCCGCGCCGGCCGATGTTGCCGGTCGCCATCGCCAGGTTGGCGATCGCGATCACCGCTGTACTGCCTTGGCTGTGCTCGGTCACGCCCAGGCCGTAGTAGATCGCCCCGTTCCCGCCGGTAGCATACAGACGCGCCGCTCGGCGGACCGCCTCGGCCGGCACTCCCGTCACCGGCTCCAGCGCTTCGGGGCTGTTGCGCGGTTCAGCAATGACGGCGGCCCAGTCGGCGAAGGCATCTGCGTCGCAGCGCTGGTTCACGAACTCCGTCGCCACCAGGCCTTCTGTGACAATGACATGGGCGAGCGCGTTCAGCATCGCGACGTTGGTGCCGGGACGCAGGGCCAGATGGTATGCGGCCTCGACATGCGGGGTGCGAACCAGGTCGATGCGCCGCGGATCGACGACGATCAGCTTCGCCCCCTCGCGCAGGCGTTTCTTCATGCGGGAGGCGAAGACCGGATGCGCGTCGGTCGGGTTGGCCCCGATGATCATGATGACGTCGGCGGCATCCACGCTGTCGAAATCCTGCGTGCCGGCGCTTGTGCCGAAGGTGGTCTTCAACCCGTATCCGGTCGGCGAGTGGCAGACACGGGCGCAGGTGTCGGTGTTGTTGTTGCCGAACGCCGCGCGGGCCAGTTTCTGCACTAGGTAGGTTTCCTCATCGGTGCAGCGGGACGAGGTGATGACCCCGATCGAATCTTTCCCGTACTGCGCCTGGAGGCGCTTGAAGTCGCGCGCGACGCGGGCGATCGCTTCGTCCCATGTCACCTCGCGCCAGGGATCGGTGATCTTGTCGCGCATCATGGGCTTGAGGATGCGGTCGGGATGGGTCGCGTAGCCCCACGCGAAACGGCCCTTGACGCAGGAATGCCCGTGGTTCGCCTTGCCGTCCTTCCAGGGCACCATGCGGATGACCTGGTCGCCGCGCATCTCGGCTTTGAAGTTGCAGCCGACGCCGCAATAGGCGCAGGTGGTGATCACGGAATGCTCGGGCTGGCCGTGCTCGACGACCGACTTCTCGATCAGCGTCGCGGTCGGGCAGGCCTGCACGCAGGCACCGCAGGAGACGCATTCGCTGGTCAGGAACGGCTCATCCATGCCGGCGGCGACCTTGGAGTCGAAGCCGCGGCCCTGGATCGTCAAGGCAAAGGTACCCTGCACCTCCTCACAGGCACGGACGCAGCGGGAGCAGACGATGCACTTGGCAGGGTCAAACTGGAAATACGGATTGGAGCCATCGACCGGCGATGACAGGTGGTTGGCGCCCTCGTAGCCGTAGCGGACCTCACGCAAGCCGACCTCACCGGCGGCGTCCTGCAGTTCGCAATTGCCGTTGGCGGAGCAGGTGAGGCAGTCGAGCGGATGGTCAGAGATGTAGAGTTCCATCACGCCCCGCCGTAGGCGGTGCAGGCGGTCGCTCACGGTGTGCACCTTCATCCCCGGCGCGACGGGAGTGGTGCAGGAGGCAGGCGTGCCGGCGCGGCCTTCAATTTCAACGAGACAGAGGCGGCAACTGCCAAAGCTGTCCAGGCTGTCGGTCGCGCAGAGCTTCGGAACCTTGATGCCGGCTTCCATCGCGGCCCGCATGACCGAGGTGCCCTCGGGCACTGTCACCGTATGACCATCGATCGTCAGAGTGACGGTGGCGTCCGCCGCCACGGGCGGCGTGCCGAAGTCGATTTCCTGGATCAAGGGCATGCCAGGGTCCTTTCTATTCAGCCGCCAGACGCTGGGAGCGCCGGAAGTCTTCCGGGAAATGCTCCAGCGCGCTCAGCACAGGATATGGGATGAAACCGCCCAGGGCGCAAAGCGAACCAAATTTTAACGTATGGCAGAGATCACGTAACAGGTCGAGATTGGCTTCGACCGCCTGCCCGGCGATGATCTTGTCCACCGTTTCCATGCCCCGCACCGAGCCGATGCGGCAGGGGGTACATTTCCCGCAGGATTCGGCAGCGCAGAACTCCATGGCGAAGCGGGCCTGCTGCGCCAGGTCCACGGTGTCGTCGAAGACGACGATGCCGCCATGGCCGATCAGCCCGTCCTTGGCCGCGTAGGCTTCGTAGTCGAACGGGATGTCGAAGAGCGAGGGCGGGAAATAGGCGCCCAGCGGGCCGCCAACCTGCACCGCGCGCACCGGGCGGCCGGACGCGGTGCCGCCGCCAATGTCGTGGATCAGCTCATTCAGGGTGAGGCCGAACGGCGCCTCGAACAGGCCGCCATGGCGGATGTTGCCGGCGAGCTGGATCGGGATGGTGCCGCGAGAGCGGCCAGTGCCAAGGGCGGCGAAGGCATCGGCACCGTCCTTCAGGATAGCCGGGGCGGTTGCCAGCGTGACCAGATTGTTGACCACGGTGGGACACCCGAACAGCCCCTTGTGTGCGGGCAGCGGCGGCTTGGCGCGGACCTGGCCGCGACGCCCCTCCAGGCTTTCGAGCAGCGAGGTTTCCTCGCCGCAGACATACGCGCCTGCCCCGACGCGCTGCTCGATGTCGAAATCCGGGCCGAGGATGCCGGCCTGTCGGGCAATCTCCAGGGCCTGGTCGAACACCGCGATCGCCTGGGGATATTCCGAACGGGTGTACACATAGCCCTTGGAGGCGCCGACGGCGAAGGCGGCGATGGCCATGCCTTCGATTAGGCTGAACGGGTCGCCTTCCATCAGCATGCGGTCGGCGTAGGTGCCGGAATCGCCTTCATCGGCGTTGCAGACGATGTACTTGCGCTCACCCACCGCCTCGGCGGTGGTCTTCCACTTGATGCCGGTCGGGAAGCCGGCGCCGCCGCGGCCACGCAGGCCGGAGGCGATCACTGTCTCGATGGTCGTGGCGGGGCCCAAGGCACGCGCCTTCTCCAGCCCCGCGAAGCCGCCATGGGCGCGGTAATCATCGAGCGACAGCGGGTCGATGACACCGCAGCGGGTAAAGGTCACGCGGGTCTGCCGGGCGAGGAAGGGAATCTCCTCGGGCCGGCCGAGGCGCTTCCGGACGGCGGATGCGGTCAGCAGGCCGTCGGCAATGAGGCCCGGAACTTCGGCGGCCCGAACGGGGCCGTAGGCAATGCGGCCTGTCGGGGTTTCCACCTCGATCATTGGCTCGAGCCAGAACAGGCCACGGGAGCCGGTGCGGATGATGTTGGCGTGCGGAGCGAGCGCGGCAGCCACCGCATCGGCGCCAGCGATCAAGGCAGCTGCGTCACGCGGGACATAGATGCGGGGGCGTGGAGTGGGTTGCGGCGCCGTCGCACCCGCTGCGGACGAAACAGATGGCAGCGGCACCGTTCCAGGACGGGCGGCCGCATCGCCCCCGGCCATGAGGCCGGAGACGACATCCGCGGCAGGGGTGGGGTGACCGTCGCAAAGGGCGGCGGGACCGCTCGCGCAGAGCCCGAGGCAGAAGACGGGTTGGAGGGTCACCCTGCCGTCGGCAGTGGTTTCGTGCCAGTCGACCGAGAGGGCGTCCTGGATCGCCTTGCCGACAGCATCGCCGCCGCGTGCCTGGCAGGCTTCCGCTCGGCATACGTGAACGATGTGCTGGCCAGGCGGCGTTCGGCGGAAGTCATGGTAGAAGGTAACGATCCCATGAACCTCGGCGCGCGTGATGTTCAAGGCCGACGCAATCAGCGGCTCGGCCTCCAGCGGCACACAACCAAATGCGTCCTGCAGCGCGTGCAGGATTGGTAGGGCCGCCCCCTCCCGCCCCGCATGGGCGGCGATGATGTCGCGGGCCTGATCCGCATTCCACGGCATATTGGCTGCCATCCGTCCTCCCGGATCATTTCTCGTTCACCTGCACGCCGTACATCTTAGAGGCACAGCGGCGCGGAAAAGCAAGCCGGTGATCGCGCCCGTTGATTTATCGAGCAGACTCACGCTCCAGCACGTGCCGCAGTCGCACGATCCGCTCTATCGGTAGGCCGAACCGTCGTCATGCTCCATGATCATGAGCGCGCGCCGCAGCCGCAGGATCCCGGGCTTCGGCTGGCCACGATCGCACAGGCGTTCCCCTTCCGCCGACAGCGTCGTGACCTCGGAAGGCACCGGTGTTGCCGACAGGCGCACCAGGCTGCTGACGCGGTCGAGCAGGTGCAGACAGTATTCGCGCGTGTCACTGGTGATTTCCATGGGACCACCCTGCACACGTTGGCCCTGCGCCGCAACCGGGCTGTCCGGGACAGAAAGCACGGCCGGTGCCGCGAACAGCAATCCGAAGGCGGCGATGGAGCGCGCAAGAGACATAGGATGCGGCTTGCCACAGGAGAGTTCTATCTGTCCTGTTTATCACATGACAATGCCGTAACCTTAAGCTTGGCGATCAAACCGCGGCTTCGCGCGTGTGCCGCTGGGCGGCGGGCGCATGGCGCCGCAGTTCGGCCTCATCGGGGTTCGGCAGGATCAGGGTGGCGCGCAGGCCGGGCTCGTTGTCCTCCAACCGCAGCACACCGTCATGCAGGGTGGCGACCGCCTGGACCAGCGACAGGCCGAGCCCTGCTCCGGGCGTGTTGCGGGCGGTTTCGCCGCGGTAGAAGCGTTCGGTGGCCTTGTTTCGCTCGAGCGCCGGGATGCCGGGCCCGTGGTCGGCAACGCTGACCGTTACCCTGTCACCTGCCGAGGCACGGAGCTCCACCGTTCCGCTGCTAGGCGAAAATTTTATGGCATTATCAACGAGGTTGGCGATCGCCTGCTGGAGCATGGCGCGGTCGCCATAGACCGGCACGCTCTTCGGGGTGGACAGCGTCAGGGTGATGGCCTGATCTTCCGCAACGGCTCCGTAGAGGTCCGTGACCTCGGCCAGCAGGGGTGCGAGATCGACACGGGCGAACAGCGAGCGGCGCGACCCGACCTCGATCTCGGCGATGCGCAGCAGGGCCTGGAAGACGGCGACGATGTCATCCAGCTCATGCGTCGCCCGCTCGATCGCGGCACGCAGTTCGTCGGGGCTTTCCGCATGCAGCGCCGCGTCTTCCAGCCGGGCGCGGGCGCGGGTGATTGGCGTGCGGAGGTCGTGGGCGATGGCGTTGGAGACCTGACGGACCCCATCCATGAGGCGCCCGATCCGGTCCAGCATGTCGTTGATCACTTCGGCGAGTTGATCGAATTCATCACCCCGGCCGGAGAGGCGCACCCGCTGGGCGAAATCCCCGGAGGCGATGGCCGAGGCGGTGGCCGAAATGTTGGCCAGCGTGCGGCGGAACAGGCTGCGGATGACAAGTGCGCCGATCGTGGCCATCAGCAGCACGACGCCGACGGCCCAGAGCAGCGCATCGGTCAGCAGCCGGCGCAATTGCGACCGCACCTGGACATCGCGGCCGATCAGCAGGTGGAAGCCGCCAGGCAGCTCATAGCGCCGCACAGTGGCCAGTGAGCGAACGCCCGCCCGGGTGATCGGCAGCTCATACCAGGTTTCCGTCGAGGTGACGCCGGGCGGCCAGACCTGCAGATTACCGGCCAGGTGGTTCATCGTCGGCCCGACCAGCAGGTAGATCGCGTCATCGTCGATATTGCTGGCCAGCCGGTCCTCGATGGTGACGATCAGGGCCGGCAGTCCGCCTTCCGACCAGCGCTCCGCCAAGCCTTGCGCATCAGCATTGATGGCGGCCTCGGTCTGCCGGTCCAGCAGGCCCGCGGTAGCCCACCACAGGAACGATGCCAGCGCGATGGCGCTGGCGCTCAGCAGCAGGGCATACATCGCCCCAAAGCGGAAGCCGGCCGATCGGAACAGGCGCCGTGCGGACATCTGTCCAGCGTATTACGGCTGTTCCGCCCGCAGCATGTAGCCGGCATTACGAACGGTATGGATCAAGCCGGTCGGGAACGGCTTGTCCACCTTCTGCCGCAGCCGGGAGACATGCACGTCGATGACATTCGTCTGCGGATCGAAATGATAGTCCCACACACCTTCCAGCAGCATGGTGCGGGTGACGACCTGCCCGGCATGCCGCATCAGATATTCCAGAAGTCGGAATTCCCGCGGCTGCAGGTCGATCTTCTGCCCGGCGCGCTTCACTTGCCGCGACAGCAGGTCGAGCTCCAGGTCCTCGACCACCAGCTTGGTCACGGGGCCTTCCCCCTTGCCGCGGCGGTTCAGCGCCTCAACCCGCGCCAGCAGTTCGGCGAAGGCGAAGGGCTTGGTCAAATAGTCGTCGCCGCCCGCCTTCAGGCCCTTGACCCGGTCATCAACCTCGGCCAACGCGGACAGGATCAGCACGGGCACCGTGTTTTGCTGGGCACGGAGGGTCTCCAGTATCTTCAACCCGTCGATGCCGCCCGGCAGCATGCGGTCCAGGATCACGGCGTCGAAGCTTTCACTGGCCGCCATGAACAGGCCGTCGCGGCCGTTGTCGGCATGCTCGACAACATGGCCGGCTTCGCGCAGGCCCCGCAATACGAAGCCGGCGACGTCCTTGTCATCCTCCACCACCAGGATGCGCATCTCTTGACCTCCTCAGCCTGCTTGTTCGGTCGGCCGGCGGCCGACATTCACCTGGAAATCCACATCCCGCCCCTGTCGGCGCACCGTGATCCGTACGCTGTTGCCCGGCGGTACCCCTGCCACCGCGCGGATCAGCCCTCGCGCACTGTCGATATGGTCGCCGTTGACTGCCACCACGATATCGCCAGGCCGGATTCCGGCGTGCGCGGCAGGCCCGTTCCGGTCCATGCCGGCAATCAGGACCATGTTGTTCCGATCCTCGACGGAAATACCAAGCCAGCCACGCTCGATCGAGCCGCGCGCGATCAGCTGGGCGATGATACGGTCCACCGTTTCACTCGGGATGGCAAAGCCGATACCGACCGATGCGCCGGTGGGTGACACGATCACCGAACTGACGCCGATCACCTGTCCGTCCATGTTGAAGACGGGTCCGCCGGAATTGCCGGGATTGATCGGCGCATCGAGCTGCAGGAAGTTGTCGAACGGTCCAGACCCGAGATCCCGCCCCCGGGCGGAGACGATTCCGGCCGATACGGAACCTCCAAGCCCGAACGGGTTGCCGGCCGCCAGGATCCAGTCACCCACTTCAACCTTGCGGGAATCACCCCAGGACACGGCGGGCAGCGGCTCCCGCGTCTGCACCTTGATGACGGCGACATCGGTCAGTTCGTCTCGGCCGATCACGCGGGCCGGCAGTTGCCTGCCGTTGGTCAATGAGACGACGATCTTGTCGGCATGGGTCACCACGTGGTTGTTCGTGACGATGATGCCGGACGGGTCGATGATGAACCCGGACCCGGCGCCGGCGACCTGTTCACTCCGGTTGCCGAAGCGGCGGCGGAACTCCCGCCCCAGCGGCGTATCGCGCAGTTCGGGCGGAATCTGGCTCAGCACATCGCCACCCGAAACGGTTTCAGTGACCGCGATGTTCACCACCGCGGGTAACACCTGCTTCACCAGCGGCGCAAAGCTCTCGGGTGCAGGACGGGCATGGGCGCCGTTCGGATCGCACCCTGAAAGCAGGAGCGCAAGCCCGAGCAGCATGGCTCTGGGGAGCCCCCGCCAGAAGAGCAGAAGGGCCGGCGGGGACGGCCGGTCGGACGACATGGCGGCAAACATGACCTGAAAACACTCTCCCGCTCGGCGGAAATATAACAATGCAAATGGCATGGACCCGGGGCCGCAACAAGAATCCGCGAGATCAGATTTCGGAGGGATTCGCCCCATCTTCGGGCCATTTGTGCTTCGGGTAGCGTCCGCGCATGTCACGACGCGCATCGGCCCAGGCGCCTTTCCAGAACCCGGCCAGGTCGGCGGTCACCGCGATCGGGCGCCCAGCCGGCGAAAGTAGCGCCAGCCGCAGCGGGACACGTCCGCCCGCAAGCACCGGAGTTGCAGCCATGCCGTAGAACGCCTGCGCGCGCGCCGAGGCAACCGGCACAGGCTGCGTGTATTCGATCCCCGCCCGCCCACCCGGAAGCTGCAGGTGGGTCGGCAACTCACGGTCGAGGCGCGCGGCCAGTTCCCACGGCAGCAGGCCACGCAGGATCTGGACCAGATCGAGCTTGCCCAGGTCCGCCAGCTTCGTGCTGCCGCTCAGATAGGGCGTCAGCCACGCCTGCACCGCGGCTTTCAGGGCGGCGTCGGAGAGGTCGGGCCACCCGCCCTCCGGCTCGATGCCGCGCATGATGGCAACCCGGGCCTGGAACTGGCGGGCAGCGTCGGTCCAGTCGAGCGGACGCAAATCCTGGGCGGCGGCGGCGCCGGCCAGGGCCGCGGCGATGTCTGCCGGAACGCCCTGCTCGGTTCGGTCCGACAGGATCAGCGCGCCCAGGCGCCGCCGACGCCGGACCAGCACCGCGCCGCTGACCGGATCGAGCCCCGATTCCGTCTGCTCGGTCACCCTTTCGGCCAGCAGGGGCGGCAGATCGTCAGGGTCGAGCGGTGCGGCCAGCCGAATGCGCGAGGCCGCCTTCAGCTCGATCGACGCCGCGACCAGCAGTCCCGCCTTCGCCAGCGGATCGGTCACCGGGATGCGCGCGCTGCCACCGCCCGAGAAGCGGAACGAACCCGGCTCCCCGCGCCGCTGGGCGATCCGATCCGGGAACGCGGCCGCAAGCAGTTTGCCGGCATCGCCCGAAGCGGCGGTATTCGCCGGTATGCCGAGGCGCCGGCGATACTGTGCCGAGCCCTGCCGGATGCGCGAGAGGGCGCCCCGGTCCGCATCTGCCGCCGCACCGGCGATGACAGCGGTGCGCAGCGTGATGTCGGCGGGCGCTTCCGGGGAACGGAGCGGATCACGCTCCTCCAGCAGCGCGGCAAGATCGGCGGCGAGCGCCGCCTGGCCGGCGTTCTCCGCCGCCAGCATCATTGCTGACAGCCGCGGATGTGCACCGAGGGCAGCCATGCGCTGCCCGACTTCAGTGATGCGGTTTTCGGAATCGAGCGCACCGAGATCGCGCAGCAGGGATGCAGCGGCGGCGATGGCACCGGCCGGGGGCCGATCCTGGAATGGCAGATCACCCGGCGGCGTGCCCCAGGCCGCGCAGGTCAGCACAAGCCCGGACAGCTCGGCCTCCAGGACTTCCGGGCGGTCATAGGCCGGCAATCCTCGGTGAAGCGCCTGCGACCAGATGCGGATCGCCACGCCCGGTGCCTCCCGCCCCGCACGGCCGGCACGCTGTTCGGCAGCCGCGCGGGAGATGCGCACGGTGGCCAGACGCGTCAGGCCGGTCGATGGATCGAGCCGCGGTGTGCGGCGAAAGCCGCCGTCGACGACGATGCGGACCCCGGGCACGGTCAGGGAGGTTTCCGCGATGGACGTTGCCAGCACCACCCGACGCCTGTCGGCGGGGCGGAGCGCCCGGTCCTGTTCGCTCGGCGGGAGGTCGCCGTGCAACGGAAGGACGAGCGCCCCGCAATCCTCCAGTGCCGCCTGGGCGCGGCGGATTTCTGCCATGCCCGGCAGGAAGGCAAGGACGTCGCCTTCGTGATTGGCCAGGGCC
This sequence comes from Rhodopila sp., assembly GCA_035640755.1. Classification (GTDB taxonomy): domain Bacteria; phylum Pseudomonadota; class Alphaproteobacteria; order Acetobacterales; family Acetobacteraceae; genus Rhodopila. Next base: position 4,262 of record DASQVN010000453.1, on the reverse strand, counting down.
GCACGAATGGCACGGGCAACGGCATCGGATAGATCGCGCGGATGCGCGATGTCACGGGGCTGATGCTCGATGGTGACGGGGTGCATACGGCCAACGGACTCAATGACCTCGGCCCCCATCAGGCCGGACAGGCGGGCACCATCGGCTGTGGCGGACATCGCAAGCAGCCGGAGATCGGGGCGAAGGACGCGCTGGAGGTCGAGGCACAGCGCGAGGCCGAGGTCCGATTCCAGCGACCGTTCGTGAATTTCATCGAGGATGACGCACGCGACGCCTTCCAGCCCCGGATCGGACTGCAGCCGGCGGAGCAGCAGGCCCTCGGTGATGACCTCGATACGGGTTTCGGCAGAGCCGGCGCCGTCGAGCCGGGTGCGATAGCCGATCGTCCGTCCGACGGGTTGATTCAGTAGGGATGCCATGCGCGCGGCAGCGGCACGGGTGGCAAGGCGGCGCGGCTCCAGCATCAGGATGCGGAAATCGCCGCGCCAGGGCGCTTCCAGCAGTGCGAGCGGCACAAGCGTGGTCTTGCCGGCACCGGGCGGAGCCACCAGCACGGCGTTTCGGCCCGCTGCGAGCGCCGCGTGCACGGCAGGAAGGGCCTGGGTAACGGGCAGGTTCAGGTCGGACACGGCGGGGTGATAGCCGTTCCGGCGCGGGAGGGCTATCCGACGATTGACGCGTCAGAACCCCGGCGCCAGCGTTACGCCTTCCCGCTCATGACCGACAGCACCGGCTTCCACCATGTCGGCGAAGGGTGAATCCAGCCAGTGGTCGGCTTCCGACTTCCGCTCGCAGCTCCGCAGCCATGCCTCAAGCTCGGCGGCACGCTGCACGCCGGTGTGCTGGCGCAGCGTGCGGCGGCGGCCGGCCTGGCCGATCGCGGTGCGCGCGGCATCGTCGATCGCCAGCGCGGCCAGCACGTCATCGCTGTCGCGCATGATCAGGATTTCCCGGCCGGGTTCCAGCACGTCCTCGATGCCGGCCCAGGCGTCGGACAGGACAGGTGTGCCGCAGGCGGTCGCCTCGAACAGCCGCACGCTCGGGCTGTAGCCGGCGCGCACCATGTCCCGCCGCGTCACGTTCAGCGTCCACGCACAGGAGGCATAGAACTCGGGGTGATTGGCAGGCGCGAGATGCTCGATCCGCTCGACATTCGCGGGCCAGTCGATGTCGTCGGGGTATTGCGGGCCGGCGACGATGAAGCGCCGTTCGGGCGCGCGCCGCGCGGGCTCGAGCAGGAGACGCTCGAGCACGGGCTGGCGGTCGGCGCTGTAGGTGCCGAGGTAACCGAGGTCCCACTTTCTGGGCACCTGCAACGGCCGGTACGTCTCCGCATCAACCGAACAGTAAAGGGCTTCCGCGCGGCAGGCGCCGTAGCGGCGTTCCAGCAGGTCGAGGGTCGGGCCGCCGGTGAACGACAGGTAGAAATCGAACAGCGGGATCAGGGTCGGATGCAGATATTCCGCGCCGCCAGTGGCAAGCTGGCGCAGCGTGACCGGCGTATCGATGTCATAGAAGCACAGCGCGCCGTGGTGGGTGCAGGCGGCCCAAGCGATCACGTCCGCGGCTTGCGGCACGTAGGAGCCGATGATGACGGCATCGGCCGCTGCCACCTCCGGCGCGTACGACCAGAGCTGCGCGATCGAGTCATAGATGCGCAGCTGGCAGAAATCCGGCTCCGGCATGTCACGGTTATCCGCGTACCAGGGCTGGTTACGCTCAAGGAACAGAATGTCGTGACCGCGTGCGGCCAGCCCCTTCAACAGCGCGCGGTAGGTCGTGGCGTGGCCATTGCCCCAGGATGAACTCAAGCTCAGCCCGATGAATACCAGACGCATATCCATCCCCTCTGATTAGCGCACCAGGCGGGCGCGGAACAGGGCATCCACTTCCCGCGCCCGCCGGTCGTATGTGTGCTCAGCCAGAATGCGTGCCCGCGCCGCGGAACCGATGCGGCGTGCGCGCCCGGTGGTCAGGGCGGCGAGGTGATCGGCGACGTCACGGCCGTCACGTGCCACCAATACTTCCTCGCCCGGTGCCAGAAAGTGCTCAATGCCCTCCCAGGCATCGGTAATCAGGCAGGCCCCTGCCCCGGCAGCCTCGAACACCCGGGTCGCGGGGGAGAAGCCGATACTGGCCATGCTATCCCGCGCCACGTTCAGCACTGCCATGGCCGAGATGTTGAACGCATTGTGCCGTTCGGTGGGCACATGACCCAGCAGACGCACGTTGCGGGTGACGGCCCGTCCGTCCCAGCCATTGCCACCCAGCAGGAATTGTTTAGTTGGCAGCGATTCGGCCGGATGGAAGAAGAATTCCGCGGCACGGGCCTCCCGGTCAGGCATGCGGTTAGCCAGGAACGACAGGTCGGCTGCCAGCGCCGGATCGGACGGCACCGGGAAATGTGTACAAGGATCGAGGGCGTTGTATATGGGCCGGCAGAACGCGGCGCCGAAACCGTGGTAGGCATCCACGACGCGCTGGCCGCCGCCGTAGGTCAGCACCATGCCGAGCTTCGGCAGCGCGAGGCGCAGCGGGTGCGCCGCGTCGGCTGCCATCTCGGCCAGTGTCGCGGGCGCGTCCACGTCCCAGAAGACGCGAAGTGCGCCGGGCCGTGCGCTGGCCACGATACCCTGCAGCAGTTCCGTGTCGAACACGCCGACGCCGCTCGCCTTGATGACGATGTCCGCCTCGGCCGCTTCGGCCAGCACGTCGTGCAGCGCGGGCGGGGTTGCGGCGTAGACGCGCACGCGGGCCCATTCGGGTGGGTCGATGTCGCGGTGCTGCTGGCGGTCGAACGCGTCGGGCTCGTAGAAAGTGATGTCGTAGCCCAGCGGCGCGAGGGCCGAAAGCAGGCCGCGGTAATAGGTGGCGGCGCCATTCCAGTAGGACGATAGCAGGCTCGATCCATAGAAGGCGATGCGGATCATGCTGCCTGCTCGGACCGCAGGTGCTGAACGATGTCCAGCAGTTCATCCACGCGATGGGCGCAGGTGTGGCGGCGGCGGATTGTTTCCTGGCCGTTTCGCGCCAGCTCCATGCGGAGGTCGCCATCGTCGCGCAGTCGGCGCAGATGGGCCTGCACGTCGTCGGGGCTGCGCGCGGCCAGGTAGTCGGTTCCCGGGCGGAACAGGGATTCGCTGTCCGTCCAGGGGGCGCATACCAAGGGAATGCCGCCGGCCAACGCCTCAAATACCCGAATCGTGGGGATGCCCGGGAGTTTCTCGGCATAGGCACGCCGGGGCACATGCACGGTCATCTGATGGCAGGCGAAAACCTCGGGGGTGCGGGCATTGGGCAGCCAGCCGCGATATCGGCCGCCCGCGGCTGCAACATCGTCCAGGGCGGCCTGTGGGTAGCGTACGCCGTAGACATCAAGCGGCAGGCCGAGGGCCGCGAGGGGGCGCAGGAGGTAGGCGCGCAGTTCGTCACTGCGTTCGTCATCGCCCCAGTTGCCCACCCATACCACGCCTTGCCGTTCCGCGTTCGTTTCAAGAGATACGAACAAGCGCATATCCGCGGCCTCATGCCACACAAATGCCCGTGATCCCCAACCGGCGCGGCGATAGACCCGCGCCAGTGAATCCCCGAAGGCAAGGATCGCGTCGTAACCACGCAGGTCGAATGCCCGGATCGCTGCCGGCTCGGTGACCGCACGATGATGCGTATCGTGAAAGAACAGCAGGAAACGCCCCCCCGCGCGCCGCCGGGCGCCAATGGAAGCGACCAGATCCGGATCGTTCCATTCGTGAACCAGGACCGCGTCGGCGCCATCCAGCATTGCGTCAAGATCGGGAGAGAGGGTGTGGGCGTGCGGCGCAAGGTCGGGAAAATCCCGGTGGAACCGCGCAAGAGAGTCAGCGCCAGCAGGCTCCCGTCGCAGGTTCTGCACGCTCCAGCCATCCGCGGGTTCGTAGCTGCGCACGTCATGGCCGCGGGCCAGCAGTTCACGCAGCACACCACGGAGGAAATGGGCGTTGCCGTGATTCCAGCAGGAGCGGAGGGAGTGAGTGAAATAGACGAACCGCATCTATCAGGTCGCCTCCCGCGCCAGGACCGCGGCGTGGATGCGCCACGTCTCGTCCGTCATCTGCGCGGGATCGAAGCAGGCGGCCCGGTTGCGGGCCAGCGTGCCTAGTCGGGCGTATTCGGTGCTGTCCTGCAGTGCGTGCCGCAGCGCGTTGGCCAGGGCGACCGGATCCTCGGGCGGCACGAAGATGGCGGCGTCATCCCACAGTTCCCGAAAGGTCGGAATGTCGGAG
>DASQVN010000452.1:0-2186 GCA_035640755.1 Rhodopila sp. | reverse complement strand
CCAGCGCGGCGACGTCATCCGCGTGCTGGACGAGATGGTCGCCGACGGCACGCTCGACCCCGCCTGGCCGGAACGCACCGTCGAGGTCCTGAACAAGGCCGACCTCCTCGGCGGCACCGCCCAGGTCCCGTTGCGCGATGGCGCCGTCGCCGTCTCCGCCATCACCGGCGAGGGACTCGACACCTTGCAGGCCGCGATCGACGACCGCATCGCCGGCGGCATGGAAGTCACCGACTACAACATCCCCCCGCACGACGGCGCCCGCCTCGCCTGGCTCTACGAGCACGGCGAAGTCCTCGACCGCCAGGACCAGGACGACACGGTCCACATGACCGTCCGCCTCCTCCCCGCCGACCGCGCCCGCTTCGAACGGTGGCAGTAGTTGCGTATCCGTCATGGCCGGGCTTGACCCGGCCATCCACCCCCCGTTGACACACAGGGGGCCACCCCGGCCTAAACCACCACCCCCGGCACCAGCACGTCCGGAACCGGCGTGTAGCCAAGCCCCAGCGCCCGCGCGACCGCGAGGTGCGTCACGCGCCCGTCATGCACGTTCAGCCCCACCGCCAGGTGCGGGTCATCCCGCAGCGCTTGGCGCCACCCCTTGTCGGCCAGAGCCAGCACGAACGGCAGCGTCGCATTGGTCAGCCCCAGCGTCGAGGTGCGCGGCACCGCCCCCGGCATGTTCGTCACGCAGTAATGCACCACCCCGTCCTGCACGAAGGTCGGCTCCGCATGCGTCGTCGGCCGGCTGGTCTCGAAGCAGCCGCCCTGGTCGATCGCGATATCCACCAGCACCGAACCGGGGCGCATGTGCCGCACCATCTCCCGCGTCACGAGCTTCGGCGCTGCCGCGCCCGGCACCAGCACCGCGCCGATCACCAGGTCCGCCCCCAGCACCGCCTGCTCCACCGCCTCCGTCGTCGCGAACAGCGTCGTCGCGCGCGGCCCGAACTGCAGGTCGAGCTCCTTCAGCCGAGCCAATGACTTGTCGAGGACCGTGACGCTCGCCTCCAGCCCCACCGCCATCCGCGCGGCGTTCGTGCCCGCCACGCCGCCGCCGATCACCACCACCTTCGCCGGCACCACGCCAGGCACGCCGCCCAGCAGCACGCCGGCCCCGCCCTGCTCCCGCTCCAGGCAATGCGCGCCGACCTGCACCGACATCCGTCCCGCCACCTCGCTCATCGGCGCCAGCAGCGGCAGCGTGCCCGCCTTGTCCGTCACCGTCTCATACGCGATGCAGGTCGCGCCGGATGCCAGCAGCCCCCGGGTCTGCACCAGGTCCGCCGCCAGGTGCAGGTAGGTGAACAACACCTGCCCGCGCCGCAGCATCGCGATCTCCGCCGGCTGCGGTTCCTTCACCTTCACCACCATCTCGGCCTGCGCGAAGACGGCAGCGGCGTCGTCCAGGATCGTCGCCCCGGCCGCCGCATAATCCGCGTTGGGGAACCCGGCGCCCGCCCCGGCCGCCTGCTCGATCACCACGGCATGGCCATGCTGGACCAGTTCCCTGACCCCGGCCGGCGTCAGCCCGACCCGGTACTCGTGGGTCTTCACTTCCTTCGGAACCCCGATCCTCACACCCTGCCTCCTGTCGTGCGATCCAACCTGATATGGGAGATATCGTTTGCGTTTCGACCCCATTGACGGCGGGCGCGTACCCCTATGCACGCGCCGCTGTCTTGCAGAAAGGAAATGATGATGCCGCTGACCCGCCGATTCGTCACCCGCGCCGGCCTGGTGATGCCGGCCCTCGGCGCACTGTCCGCCCGCGCCCGTTCCGCCGCTGCACCGGTCCGGATCGGCGCCCCCTACCCGCTCACCGGCGGCGCCGCCTCCGCCGGCCTCGCGGTCAAGCAGGCCATCGAGGTCGCCACCGACATCATCAACAATCCCCACCCCGAGCTGCCGAATCTGCCGCTCGCCCCCACCGCCGGCCTGCCCAACCTCGGCGGCCGCCCGATCGAGGCCATCTTCGCCGACCATCAGGGCAACCCCGCCATCGCCCAGAGCGAGGCGCTGCGCCTGATCACCCAGGAAAAGGTCGTCGCCATGGCCGGCTGCTATCGGTCGAGCTGCACCCTGACCGCCAGCGCCGTCGCCGAACGCTACGGCATCCCCTTCGCCGCCAGCGAGTCGTCGGCCCCCAGCCTGACCGAGCGCGGCTTCAAATGGTTCTTCCG
>DASQVN010000451.1:0-2112 GCA_035640755.1 Rhodopila sp. | reverse complement strand
TGCGCCCTTGTTCGACACTGTCCGGTTCGTGCGTCACCTGGAAGCCGCGTTTGAAATGATGCATGCCCGTGCGCAGGCTGGTCTGCCGCCAGACCACATCCAGGTGGATGGTATGTGAGCGCGTGATTCACGCCGCCGGCCGTTCGGCCTCTGGCGACCACGCGCCGTGTATTCGGGCGCGTGATTCACGCTCTCCGGCCGATGGCCTCGAACGATCACGCGCCGTCTGTCCGGGCGCATGATTCACGCTCTCCGGCCGTTCGGCCTCTGGCGATCACGCGCCGTGATGCTGCTGAAACAGCGGCGGGGCGGGAGCGTTCCGGTGGGATGTTTGTGCATTTGTGACAGGCCGGTGACAGGGGATGCCGCTCAGCGCGAAGGTCAAGACGGCCCTGGACGAGACCCGCACGCTGATCCTCGGCGCGCAGATCCTGCTCGGGTTCCAGTTCCAGAGCGCGTTCCGGCCGCGCTTCCAGGAGCTGCCGGCGCACGGGATGGTCAGCCTCGGCTGCGCGCTGGGGCTGCTGTTGGCGACGGTGGGGCTGCTGATCGCGCCCTCGGCGTTCCACCGCATCGCCGAGCGCGGCGCGAGCACCGGGCGCACGCAGGTGGTGGCCGGACGCTGCGCCGAGGTGGCGCTGCTGCCGTTTGCCGCCGCACTCGGCCTCGACCTGAGCGTGGCGTTGGAACAGGTGACGGGGGCCTTCACCGCCGGGTGGGTCACGGGGGCGGTCAGCGCGGTGCTGGCCGCGGCGGGATGGTTTGGGACGGGCCGGATCATGCGACGAAACCAAGGCGCGGCGGAGCGCCGCGAGGCCGAGACGGAGCGGGATGCGCGGGAGGCCGCGCCGCTACACGCGCGGATCGAGCAGATGCTGACCGAGGCGCGCGTCATCCTGCCGGGCGGCCAGGCGCTGCTCGGGTTCCAGCTTGCCATCGTGCTCAGCTCGGCGTTCGAGAAGTTGCCCATGCTGTCGCGGCTGATCCACGGCGTTTCGCTGCTCAGCGTGGCATTGTCGGTCATCCTGCTGATCACGCCGGCGGCGCTGCACCGCATCGTCTGGTCGGGCGAGGACAGCGAAGATTTCCTGCGCATCGGCGGGCGCATCACCAGTGCGGCGCTGGTGCCGCTGGCGCTTGGGATGACTGGCGAGGCCTACGTCGTGTTCACCCGCATCAGCGGGTCCTGGGCGGTCGGCGTGGCGGCGGCCGGCGTCGTGCTGCTGTGCCTGCTCGTGCTGTGGTTCGTGTGGCCGGTGGTGACGCGGGAGAGGCAAAGGCTGCCGGTGTTGCAGGGGTGAGTGTTGCAGGAACCGGCGCGTGCCGCCCCCGTTGTGGCGCCAGAAACGGAGGAGGCCCCATGTCGTCGAACCCAGCCCAGGATCCCGCCGCGACCAGGACCGCGCGCCCCGGTGACGAAGTGCCGCCGGGGACGCCGGGGTCGGGCGAGGATGTCTGCCCGCGCTGCAAGGGCACGGGCAAGCTCAACGGTCAGCTCTGCGAGAATTGCGCCGGCACCGGGATGATCACGCGGGCGATCGGCGGCGCCTGAATCGCCCGAGGGTGGATCAGACGCTGAATTCGAGCGTGACCCCGAAGGCTTCGCTGGCCGGCACGAGGACGCTGGTGCCGATGCGGTCGATGCCGCGGATGCCGCCGGCCTCCAGCGCGGTCTCGGCCGCGTCGAGGGAGAGCGTGCGCAGGGTCAGCGCGGCCATGTAGTCGCGCCGGCCGCGGCTGTCGGCGGCGGCATCGCCGAACATCTCCCACAACGCCGCGGGGGTGACGATGTCGAAGCGGGCGAGGCCGAGGACCAGGCTGCAGCCGTCGTCGGTATGGCGCACCGGGCGGGCACCGAACATGCGGCGGAACAGTGTGCCCAGCGTCTCGGGGTCCTCGGCGGCGATGACGGCGCGGGCGATGCCGACGGCGCCGTTCGGGTGATGGCGCCATTCGTCGCGCCAGACCAGATGGCGGGTCAGGTGCTGGCAGAAATACAGCCGTCCGGCTGGCAGCACCTCGGCCGGCAGGCGGGTGGTGCGGAAGGTGGCGTCGTGCGCGGCGCCGCCGATCTCGACGGGACGGGAGAACTGCTGCGGCGGCTCCATCGGG
>DASQVN010000450.1:0-3997 GCA_035640755.1 Rhodopila sp. | reverse complement strand
GATCCCGCAATTTTTGCAATTGGCGACTGCACGCGTCGGCCGCTGGGCCTGTATGACCGGATGCACCGGCTGGAGAGTGTGCCGAATGCGCTGGAGGGGGCGAAGCTCGCGGCCACGGTCATCTGCGGCAAGCCCGCGCCGGCGCCCGAGGTGCCCTGGTTCTGGTCCGATCAGTACGACATCCGCCTGCAGATCGCGGGGCTGCCGTTCGATGCGGCGGACACCGTGGTGCGCGGCGACATCGCCGCCGGCAAGTTCGCGGTATTCCACCTGGCGGCGGACGGAAGGGTGCTGGCGGTGGAAGCGGTGAACGCCGCACCCGAGTTCATGGGCGGGCGGCGGATCATCGCCCGAAGGAAACGCCTGACACGGGCGCAGATCGAGGATATGTCCCTCACGATGCAGCAACTCGCGGCCTGAGCGGCGCCGCGGATCAGGGAGACGTTCATGCCGAAGGTGACCTACGTCGAACACGACGGAACCGCGCATACGGTGGAGGTCCCGATTGGATCCTCCGTCATGCGGGGAGCGGTTGACAACAACGTGCCCGGCATCGACGCCGACTGCGGCGGCGAATGCGCCTGTGCAACATGCCATGTCTATGTGCAGCAGCCGTGGCTTGACATGGTCGGGCTGCCGGTTGCGGGATCGCAGGAGGAAAGCATGTTGAGCTTCGCGGCCGTGAAGCAGCCGGACTCACGCCTGTCCTGTCAGATATCGATGACCGAGGAGCTGGACGGGCTGGTGGTGAAGATGCCGGAAGGGCAGCACTGAGCGCGGTTTTCCATCCGGCATGCCGCAACCGGACAGCGGCTCCACCGTTCCAAGGCGCATGCCAGAGAAACCGAATTATCCCACGCATTCCGACCGGACCACGGGTGATGACCGCGCCGCGGGCGCCGATCCGGGGGGGACGCGCAGCACCAAGCCCAGCCAGCGCGATAAGCGTGCGCCGCAGGAGCGGGATCCGCAGGTGGAGCAGACTGTGTCCAGCGGCGACCGGAACCCGTACCGGGAGAGCCGGAGCGGCATTCCGTCGAAACAGTGATGCCCAGAGCCTATCCCAGTAACGGAATTCGCTTCGACCTGCTGGCTGGGATGGGAGGCCAGCATGGCTCACGGGGCTCTGCTCAGAGGATCTGCATGACCGGATTCCGTCGGGAGCGTCAGCCAACACTACGGTTGTAACCATCCACGTCCGGCCTGAAATCATCAGGCAATTCGCTCCGCACATGGTCTCGACCCATTAACCCTGGGCGAGAGAGAGCAATGCAGCATACGGACTGGAAGTACGACCAGACGCTGGTCGACTTGTTGGGTGGTCCCTTCGAAGAAGACGAGATCAAGGTAAGCTCCCTCAGCTCGGCCGCGCCAATCGCGCCGCGTTTGCTCAAGTCCGCCGGTCCGGCGCGATGCAAGCGTTCGTTCGTGTCTTGGCTTGGGAACTGCCTCGTCGAATCTTTCGCCGCCTACGCCCAGGCCATGTATCCGGCCTTCGTGTCTCCCAAGGAACTGATGGGACCGCTCCACCCGCCGAATCCGGACGGGGACGGCCGGGTCCATCACGCGTCCGCAGCCAAGTCGGAGCGGGAAGCGGCGCATACAGGGGAATATCCGCGAGCCTCCGGTCGGGAGGCACGGCGCGCCCGCCGTCGCGGGACGGCACTCGGGGCCATGTTCCAGAATCGGGTTGTCGAATATGACTGCATCGAGGGTGTCCTGCTGGAACACAAGCACCGTCGATAGCGAAACGACCTCCCCCGCCATACCGGACTCGGCACGCCGCGCCATGATGATCCCGATCGAGGGCGATCGCTGGGTATTGACGAAGCTCGGCGGACACGGCAGCCATGTTTGGAGCTCGGAACGAGCCGAAGCCGACCATCGGGTGTGATCCGGATGCTAGGTTTGTCAAAGGTTTCGTACCATCGTTCATCGGATTGGAACTCCATGCTCGCCCGCTCGTTATCCATCTTTGCTGCTCTTGTGCTTTCCTCAATCTCCGCGGCCGCTCAGGACATCCCCACCAGACTTGCGGTTCCGAGGGGGAGCACGCTGGTAGGCAAGTACGAGGCGAAGGGCGTTCAGATATACGTCTGTGGCGTCAAAGATGCCGCGACCGGATGGCGCTTCGAGGCCCCGGAGGCCGAGCTTTTCGATGCAGGGGGCAGACCATTCGCCAGGCACTACGGCGGTCCGACCTGGGAAGCGCTCGACGGCTCGAAGATCGTTGGCACGGCTTTGGCAAGCGAGCCTGCTCCGAAGGCGGACGCCATTCCCTGGCTGCTATTGTCGACGAAATCCTCGGTACCGGGGGTACTTGCCGGGGTGCGTTTTGTCCAACGAGTCAACACCTCCGGCGGAGTCGGGCCGACCGGCGCATGTCCGGCGGTCGGAACAGAGCAGCGTGTCAACTACACGGCCGACTACATTTTTTACAAGTAATCAGTTCAGCTCGCATCAGCTTTGCGCCTCCCTCGCCGCGGTCAAAAACCCCACCGCCGTCATGGTGGGCGACGGCCCCATACGCGTTAAAATATGGTTGGGACGGGATAAGAGATAGCTGGTTTTCGCTGGCGTCTTGGAGAGGCCAGTTGCCAGTGCAAGGCCGGTCCGGCGTCGCGCATGCGGTGGATCGGAACCGGCCCCAGCACCGCCAGGACGAGCAGCAAGATCGCCGTTTTCTGCACCCGCCACAGCGAGGGCTGATAGGCGGCGTCAAGCAACGCCGGAGGGGGAAAAATCCAGGAACTCCTGGCTGAGGTCGTCGCAGAGCAACGCCAAGATGAGATGCGCATACAGCCAGCTTTGCGAGGCGGCCGGCGTGCGGGTTGGCAACTGGTCGATGTGCAGCAGCGATTTCAGCCGCTTGAAGGCCATCTCGATCTGCCAGCGCAGGCGATACACCGCCAGCACCTCCTTGGCCGGATACAGCGCGATCGGCAGCGAGGTGGCCAGGATCAGGAATTCTGCCGCCACCAGGCTGCGCGGATCGAGCGTGTGCTGTTTCCGTGGCGCGCTGCGACGCAGGCGCCGGCGGATGTGCTCGGTCCGCTCTGCGGACTGGCGCAGAATGATCAGACGCAGCGGCAAGGCCTCTGTCTGGCCCAGCTTCGCCCGCACCACAACCTCGTGCAGCTGACACTCGCGCGGCAGGGTCTGCAGGTGCGCGATCAGGTCGAAGGCCGAGCCGTCGCTGTGCGACAGCGCAAAGGCTTTCCAGCCGGCGCGCACGATGAAGTCGGCCTGGCCACGGCTTTGCGCGCGCCACTCGGCCAGTATCTTAGCATGGGCAAAGTTGCGGTCGCCGATGCGCACTTCGCCGGGCCGCGCCGGACCCCGCGCGAGGGACTCTGCGCCATGCTTATCGGTCAGCTCCAGATGCGAAAACCCACCGCGGCCAAGATCAAAACCGGCATGGATCAGCCAGTCGCTGCCGCGGCTGCCCGGCTGCTGGAGATGCGTGCCGTCCACTATGCACAGGCTGCGCCCGGGCCAACACAGGGCAACACTGCCGGCCCGCTCCGCCAGTTGCTGCTCCAGCACGGCCTTGAGAAACGGCACCGCGTGGTCCAACCGGTACTTCACCGCCGGATCGCTCAGTCGCGCCAGACCCTGCATCGCTGCCCAGGCCGCCGTCTGCCGCAGCGACAGACCGCCCGGCCCGCGCGCCATGGCCAGACGCAACAGCATCGCACCATCACCCACTTCGCGCCGGCGCTTGAGCGCACCGCTGGACATCGCCAGTGCATCCAGATCGAGCTCAGGCGGCAGACGGCCCAGTACGTCCTGCCATGCTTCGCAAGTCATCGAAAGGGTCTGCATCTCAGCCTAGATCAGACTAACCTTCGCCAACTCAAGCCCTATTTTAACGCCTATGGGGTCGAGCCCGGCCATGACGTAAACGCAACAGCGGCGGCAACATTCCTTCCGCGCGGTGCTCGTCCTGATGCGTATGGGACCGAGCGCGGCTATGAGCGACAGATGAGGGGCGGGA
>DASQVN010000449.1:0-8528 GCA_035640755.1 Rhodopila sp. | reverse complement strand
GAATCCGCCTTGCGCAGCCGAAGCCCGATCGGGCAGTCCAGATGCGCCTTTGCCCAATCGAGGCCCATATGCAGCGCCTGGATATTGGCCGTGATCAGCTTGTCGCGGCCCTTGAATTGCTCGCTTAGCAACTGCTCGATCACCGCCGGGTCCATGTCCAGCAGCGCCGCCAGCGCGCCCAGCCCGACGATGTTCTTGAACAACTGCCGCTGCCGCGAGTCGGTATAGGCCTGGTTGACCATCTCGGTCAGCGGCACGCCGATGACCACGATGTCGTCCCGGAATTTGTCCGCCGGTATGACCCGGGTGTTGTCGTAGAACAGGTATCCGCCCGGCTCGATCGACTTGATGTCCTGGTCCCAGGTCTGCGGATTCATCGCGACCATCAGGTCCACGCCGCCCCGCGCTGCGAGATGCCCCGCCTCGGAGATGCGCACCTCATACCAGGTCGGCAGCCCCTGAATGTTGGATGGAAAGATATTGCGCGGGGTTGCCGCGATGCCCATCCGCAGCACTGATTTTGCGAACAGCGCATTGGCGCTGGCCGACCCCGACCCGTTGACGTTGGCGAACTTGACGACGAAATCGTTGGTTCGCTCGATTCCCTTGATTCGCTCTACTTGCTGCAGCATACGTTTTGTGCCTGCGCGACGTTGATCAGGAAGCGTTGCATGTCCCATGCGCCGGTCGGGCACCGTTCGGCGCACAACCCGCAATGCAGGCAGACATCTTCATCCTTCGCCATGATGCGGCCGGTCTTCAGCTCGCCGGAGATGTACAGCGCCTGATCCGGATTCCGGGCCGGCGCATTCAACCGGGTCCGTAGCTCGGCTTCATCGCCGTTCCGCGTGAAGGTCAGGCAATCGACCGGACAGATATCAACGCACGCATCGCACTCGATGCACAGCGCATCGGTGAATACCGTCTGCACATCGCAGTTCAGGCACCGCTCTGCTTCGGCATAGGCCAGCTTGGTGTCGAAACCCAGTTCCACCTCGGCGCGGATGTCGTTCAGTGCCGCCAGCTTGTCACGGTGCGGCACCTTGAAGCGCAGATCGAGGGAGATGCCGTTGTCGTAGCTCCATTCATGGATGCCCATCTTCTGGCTGGCCAGCGTCACTATCGGCGGCGGACGGTCGTTCACATCCAGGCCCTGGCAGAGCAAATGGATGGAAATCGCTGCCTCGTGCCCGTGCGCCACGGCCCAGATGATGTTCTTCGGTCCGAACGCCGAATCCCCGCCGAAGAACACCCGCGGATGCGTGGATTGGAAGGTGACCTCGTTCACCACCGGCATGTCCCACTCGCCAAATGCCACGCCGATATCACGCTCAATCCACGGGAACGCATTCTCCTGGCCGACGGCAACCAGCACGTCATCGCATTCGAAGAACCGGTCCGGCTCGCCGGTGGGAACCAGCTTCCGCCGTCCCCGCGCGTCGTACTCCGCCTTCACCTTCTCGAACGTCATGCCATAGAGCCGACCGTTCTCTTGCTTGAATTCCTTCGGCACCAGGTAGTTCAGGATCGGGATGTCCTCCCGCATCGCGTCCTCCTTCTCCCACGGGGACGCCTTCATCTCCTCGAACCCGGATCGGACGATAACCTTCACATCTTCACCGCCCAGTCGGCGGGCGGACCGGCAGCAATCCATCGCCGTGTTACCGCCGCCCAGCACGATAACCCGACGCCCGATCGTCTTGATGTGGCCGAACGAGACGCTGGCCAGCCAGTCAATGCCGATATGGATGTTTGCAGCGGCCTCCTGCCGGCCGGGAATCGGCAGATCCCGGCCCCTCGGCGCGCCCGAGCCGACAAACACGGCGTCATAGCCCTCATCCAGGAGGGCTTTCAGGCTGTCGATCCGCTGCCCAAGCCGCATCTCCGGGCCAAGCACGGTGATGTAGCCGACTTCTTCGTCGATCACCTCTTCCGGCAGCCGGAACTTCGGGATCTGGCTGCGGATCATGCCCCCGGCCCGCGTATCGCTGTCAAAGACCACGCATTCGTAGCCAAGCGGGGCCAGATCGCGCACCACGGTCAGCGAGGCCGGCCCTGCACCAACCAGCGCGATCCGCTTGCCGTTCCGTTGCCTCGGCGCAGACGGCAGCCGAGTGCTGATGTCGCCCTTGTAGTCGGCTGCCACGCGCTTCAGGCGGCAGATGGCAACCGGCTCCTCCTCGACCCGTCCGCGCCGGCATGCGGGCTCACACGGGCGGTCGCACGTCCGCCCAAGAATGCCAGGAAAAACGTTCGACTCCCAATTGATCATATACGCGTCCGCATACCGCTCCGCGGCAATCAGACGAATATATTCCGGAACGGGAGTATGGGCGGGGCACGCCCACTGGCAATCGACCACCTTGTGAAAGTAGTCGGGGTTACTGATGTTCGTCGGCAGCACGCGACCTTCCTTCCTCCGCCTTCTCTAGCGCACCATTCGGTGTCGTTGCTCGTTGCCGAGGGGGTGTTGGCCTCAGCGCACCTTCCCCCGCAGCCAACAGGCTAGATCGAATCCCCCCGCGTCGCAATCCAGCCTCCCGCATGCCAGTTTATGCGACGTGGCAAGCATCCCGGCACAGCCGTCCTTCAAGCGGGCAGGGCCATTACCGGGCCAGCCCACCCCGCAGCAAGACCCGCGCCTGCATGATCCGTCGGTATGCCGAATTCGATCATATTCTAGTGACGTAACGGTCAGCTCGCAACGATTGTCCTACTCGCCCAGACGCGGTCGGCCATTAGGGGCGGCATGGCTGTGCCTCGTGCAGGGGATCGACGAAAGTCAGGAAATTCGCCCATGACATGGCGGATG
The DNA here is from genome assembly GCA_035640755.1 of Rhodopila sp. Taxonomy (GTDB): domain Bacteria; phylum Pseudomonadota; class Alphaproteobacteria; order Acetobacterales; family Acetobacteraceae; genus Rhodopila. The sequence continues at coordinate 5,716 of DASQVN010000449.1, read as the reverse complement.
GGGTGGGATTCGAACCCACGATACGCTTGCACGTATGGCGGTTTTCAAGACCGCTGCCTTAAGCCACTCGGCCACCCATCCATTCCGCCGGCACCCTACGCCCGCCCGCCGCCCGATCTCAAGAGTTGACGAAACGCCACCGGCAGGTCATGTGCCTTGTCACCCGTTTCCGCTGCGCAAAGCCTGCCGAATGAGACTTCCCAACCTGGCGGTGCTCGCCGCCACACTTGCGGTCCCCGTCATGGTCGCGCGGGCTCAGCCTGCGCGCGACAATGCCAGCATCTGGACGTTGCAGGATGAGAATGCGAGCATTTCCGCCGGAACGCCCACCGATCGGTTCTATGTGAACGGCCTGCGCCTCGGCTGGACCTCCCCGACCGGACAGGTGCCCGATTTCCTCGCGGGCGTGGCGCGCACCCTGTGGGGCGGCGGCCAGCAGCGCATCGCCATCGACCTGATGCAGCAGATCTACACGCCGGCAGACACCGCCGCCGCAATCCCCAATCCGCACGACCGGCCCTACGCCGGCGTACTCCTCGGCAATCTCTCCCTCCTCAGCGATACCGAGGACTCGCGCAGCGTCCTGACCCTCAGCCTCGGCGTGGTCGGCCCGGGTTCGGGCGCCGAGAACCTGCAGAATGGCTTCCACGACCTGATCGGGCAAAGCAAGGCGAACGGCTGGGGCGGACAGATCAGCAACACCCCGGCCATCAACCTGCTGCATGAACGCACCTGGCGGCTGCCCATGGGCACCGTCGCCGGCCTCGAAACCGATGCCCTGCCGTCGTTGACCGTCGCGATCGGCGACCTACGCGACTATGTGCAGACCGGCATCACCTTCCGCTTCGGACAGGGCCTGGCCTCGGATTTCGGCGTGCCACGCGTCCGCCCCGGCCTGAGCGGCGGCGATGCCTACACGCCGACCCGTCCGTTCGCCTGGTACGTGTTCGCCGGCGCCGACGGCCAGGCCGTCGCCTATGACCTGCTGCTGCAAAGCACACCGTTCCGCGGCGGACCGCACGTCTCTCCGGTCTGGGACATCGGCGAGCTTCAGGGCGGCTTCGCCGTCATGGCCTACGGCATGCGGCTGACCTTCGCCTACGTCGCCCAGACGCAGGAGTTCAAGGGTCAGACCGGTGGGCTTCACCAGTTCGGATCAGCCTCCATCTCCATCCGGTTCTGAAGCGGGCCGCATCCTGTCCCGCTCCGGACGCCGCGCCAATAACGACTCAAGCACCAGCGCCACCACGCCGCAGACGATCGCAGAGTCGGCCACATTGAATACATACCAGGACCAGTCCGTCCCGCCGATCTGAATATGGGCATGGATGAAATCGACCACCGCCCCGAAGCGCAACCGGTCGATGACGTTGCCCACCGCCCCGCCGGCAACCGCGCCGATTGCGACAGCCGACAACCGGCTTTCAGCTCGGCGGAGCCATGCGCCAAGCGCGAAGACAACTGCCAGCGCAACAACGGCCAGGACGACGCTGCTCCACCCGCCCAACCCGTTCAGCAGCCCGAACGTCACCCCGCGGTTCCAGACCATCGTCAGGTTCAGCACAGGCAGCAGCACGACCTGACGGAGCTCCGGCAGGTTCAGCACGGTCAGAACCCACCACTTGCTGGCCTGATCAACGGCCAGCACAAGCAGGCCGGCGATCAGCCCCAGGGCCACAAAGCGGCCGCGCATCACGCCGTCGGCTTGCACACCAGCCCCGATTCCACCGCGTCCACGCACCTCAGGCACAGCGACGGGTGCTTCCGGTTGGTCCCGACCTCGGGCAGCACCCTCCAGCAGCGGGCGCATTTCTCGCCGGCGGCGGGCGTGACCGTCGCCAGGGGTTCGGCCGGATCCGGTACGAGCCTGACGGAGGAAACGATCGCGATCTCGGCCCATGCAGCTTCATCCAGCAGGATTGCGTGTTCTTCATTGACCGGCAGCTCCACCGCCGCCTGCAGCGAGGACCCGATCAGGTCGGCCTTGCGCGCCTCCTCGATCGGAACGGTGATGCGCCGGCGTTGTGTGCGGATGGTGTCCCACTTGGCCGCCAGCGCCTCGTTTCGCCATTCCGCAGGCGGGGAGGGGAACAGCTCCAGATGCACGCTGGTCTCGTCGCCAAAGCGGGCGCACCACGCCTCCTCGGCCGTGAAGCACAGCACGGGCGCGAGCCAGGCGCACAGGTAGCGGTGCAGAACATCCAGCACGGTGCGGGCTGCGCGCCGCCGCAGGCTGTCCGGCCGGTCGCAGTAGACCGTGTCCTTGCGGATATCGAAATAGAATGCCGAGAGATCGACAGCGCAGAAATTGTGCAGCTCCGGATACACGCCGGTCCAGTCATACGACTCGACAGCGGCACGGATGCGTGCATCAAGCTCCGTCAGGCGATGCAGCACCCAGCGCTCCAGCTCCGGCATCTCGGCATAGGCAAGAGCCTCGGCCTCAGTGTAGCCGTCAAGGCTGCCCAGCACCCAACGCAGGGTATTGCGCAGCCGACGATACAGCTCCGCCTGCTGCTTCAGGATTTCCGGCCCGATGCGCAAATCGTCGGTCGTGTCCGAGGACATGACCCACAGCCGCAAAATGTCGGCGCCATACTTGTCGCAGACCTCGTCCGGGGCCACGGTGTTGCCCAGGGACTTGGACATCTTCCGGCCCCTCTCGTCATTGACGAAGCCATGCGTCAGCACCGCCTTGAAGGGTGCTCGGCCGCGTGTGCCAACCGCCTCGAGCAACGATGAATGGAACCAGCCTCGATGCTGGTCCGATCCCTCCAGATACAGGTCCGCCGGCCAGGGCAGCCCCCGCTTTTCCAGCACGAAGGCATGGGTCGAGCCGGATTCAAACCAGACATCGACGATGTCCATCACCTGCTCAAAGTCAGCCGGGTTGTAGTCGTTGCCGAGGAAGCGTGACGGGTCCGAAGAATACCAGGCATCGGCCCCCTCCTGCTCGAACGCTTCGATGATCCGGGCCACCACCTTCGGGTCGCGCAGCGGCTCGCCGGTGTGCTTCTCGACAAACACCGTGATCGGCACGCCCCAAGCACGTTGACGGCTGATGCACCAGTCCGGCCGCGCCGCCACCATCGAGCCGATCCGGTTGCGGCCCTGGTCCGGGATGAACCGGGTGGCGGCGATCGCCTCCAGCGCCTTCTCGCGCACGCCATGCGGCCCGTCCATCGGAATGAACCATTGCGGCGTCGCGCGGAAGATCAGCGGCGCCTTGGAGCGCCATGAGTGCGGGTAGGAGTGCACGAGCTTGCCACGCGCCAGCAGGTTACCGGCCGCGGCGAGCGCAGCCGAGACCGGATCGCCCGCCTTGTACACATGGATGCCGGCGAACAGCGGAACCCATGCGTTGAACGTGCCGTCATCCCCGACCGTCTCAGGAATATCCAGCCCATGGGCCCGCCCCAGGTCGAAATCGTCCTCGCCGTGCCCGGGTGCGATATGGACGAACCCGGTGCCGGCCTCGGTCGTGACGAAATCGCCCAGCAGCAGCGGCGTATCCTGCTCGTAGCCCCGGCCGCGCAGCGGATGCGCCATGACTGTTCCCGCCAGTTCGGCCCCCTTAAGCGTCGCCAGCACGGTCTGCGCTGTGATCCCGGCATCCTTGGCAACGGCCGACAGCAGCCCCTCGGCAACCACGAGCTTCTCGCCCACCCGGGCGAGTGACCCTTCCGCCACGCCGTCGACCCGGATCACCACGTAATCGAACCCGGCCCCCGCGGCGACCGCCCGGTTGCCCGGCAGGGTCCAGGGCGTCGTTGTCCAGATCACCACTGCGGCGCCATCGAGGGCAGGAACCGACGCCTTCACCACCGGAAAGCGCACCCAAATGGTGGTGCTGGTGTGATCGTGGTACTCGATCTCCGCCTCCGCCAGGGCGGTCTTTTCCACTGGCGACCACATCACCGGACGCAGGCCCCGGTACAATGAGCCGTTCAGCAGGAACTTGCAGATTTCAGCGGCAATGGCGGCTTCCGAGCCGCGGTCCATCGTGGCGTAGCGCTCACCCCATCCGCCTTCGACGCCCAGGCGGCGGAACTCCTTCGCCTGTACGCCCATCCAGTGTTCGGCATACGACCGGCACTCGGCGCGGAAGTTCAGGATCGGGACCGCATCCTTGTCCTGCTTGCGGGCGCGGTACTCCTCTTCGATCTTCCACTCGATCGGCAGGCCGTGACAGTCCCAGCCGGGAATGTAGTTGGCATCGTATCCCGCCATCTGGCGCGTCCGGTTGACCACGTCCTTCAGGATCTTGTTCAGCGCCGTGCCGATATGCAGGTGCCCGTTGGCATAGGGCGGCCCATCATGCAGGATGAACAGTTTGCGCCCCTTGGACGCAGTCCGCAGCTTGCCCCACAGGTCCATCGCATCCCACCTGGCGAGGATCGCGGGTTCCTTCTTCGGCAGGTCACCGCGCATCGGGAAGCTCGTCTGCGGCAGGAACACCGTGTCGCGGTAGTCACGCTGAGTGTCAGAAGCGGCGTCGTTCATGCGAAATCCGTGTGCGTTGGGACGGACGGCGCGCGCCGTCCGGTGAAACCTTACCCGCAGCCTATACACGGATGCGCCCGGCGCGACCATGCCGAACGCGGAAAGTGGCTCCTCAGAGCGACAATCGCCCACCCCGGCGCGCCGCACACCTTGTGCGCAGCAGCCGGCCGCGCCATCACACGCCGCGCGCCGCAGTGGAGGAGGAAACACGCCATCATGCCCAAGACACCGGACTTTTTTGTCGGCAAGACCATCGTCATCACAGGCGCCGGAAGCGGCATCGGCCGGGCTGCGGCGCTGATCTTCGCGCGCGAAGGGGCGAACGTAGTGGTGACGGATATCGACGCCGACGCCGCACGCCGCGTGGAAGAAACCATCCAGCAGGGTGGCCGCCAGGCAATCGCGGTACAGACCGATGTCACCTCGCGCGCGCAGGTCAACAAGGCCATCGCCGACGCCATCGCCCGGTTCGGCCGGGTCAATTTCCTGTTCAACTCGGCCGGTGCCGCCGTCAACCGCTGCAGGTTCCTGGAGATCGACGACGCGCTGCTGAACAGGACGCTGGCCATCAACCTGCATGGAACCTTCTACGCTATGCAGGCGGTAATCCCGCATATGTTGCAGCACGGGGGCGGGGTTATCGTGAACGTCTGCTCGATGACCGCACGGCGGGGCGGACCCGGCGCTTCGATCCACTACGCCGCCGCCAAGGGCGCCATAGACTCCCTGACCCTCGGCGTCGCGCGGGAGTTCGCCGACCGCAACATACGCTGCCTCTCGATCTCGCCGGGACCGATCAACACGAATTTCCAGGCAGCCTCCAACTCGCCGCCCGACTTCGTCACCCGCGCGGTCGCCGACGTGCCGATGAAGCGGCTGGGAGAACCGGAGGAGATCGCCGAGCTCGTGCTGTTCATGTGCTCCGATGCCTGCGAGTACATGACGGCAAACACCGTGTACGTAAATGGCGGAGGAGGCTACAGGTAGGCCGACGCGTCGGCGGTGCGCTAACAGCCTGTCGGATTGGGGGTAAGGGCGGCTCCGAGGATCATGCCTGGTCGGCTGATCAGGCGGCCTGCAGACGGACCATCCGCCTGCAGTTGTAGGCCAGAGCGGTCAGGGTCCACTCGGTGGTCACGTTGCTGATCCCGCACAGACGGAAGCGCTTGAAGCCGACGGATTTGGTGATGCCGACCACCGGTTCGACGGTCTA
>DASQVN010000448.1:0-5898 GCA_035640755.1 Rhodopila sp. | reverse complement strand
CAGCTTGAAGTGGCGGTATTCGTCGGCGGCGACCAAGCGGCAGATCTACTGCAGCACGGGCTCCCGCGTGCCGTCGGCGAGTGCGGTGTAGTAGCTGGAGGTGCCGGTCTCCACCATGCAGCGGGCGATCAGTTCGCCGGTGCGGGAGCCGCGGATGGAGGCATCGGCACCGATCTGGATGGTGAAGCCGGCGCGGTAGCGCGCAAACGCGGCGGCGTAGTCCCAGGCGGGATCGGCGAGCATGGCCCAGCGGCCGAGGGCGTCGCCGTGCTGCACCTCTTCCTCGGCCCAGTAGTCGGCGGCGCGGCGGAAATCGGGGTCGTCGTGGAAGACGCGGCCGAGGTAGCGGGCGTAGTCCATGCCGTTGCGCTCGACCATCGCGGCCGCCTTGACCAGCGGCACGATGGCAGGGTCGACCGCGTCGGGTTTGAAGCTATCCCAAGGCACATCGTCGATCCGCCAATGCTTCATGAGGTTCCGTGCCCGCTGCCATCTTGTTGTCGCGGCCATATATGCGCGGTGACTCCTGGATGGAACCGGTTGCGGGCGTGTGACTGGCGTGTTGATGGGGATCATTGGCGTGAAATGTCACACTGTGGCGTTTGCGCAACATAAACAGCACCATCATCGGCGCTGGCGCAGCACGAGTACCGCGGCGATGAGCTGGAGGGTGATGCACAGGGCCAGGACCGGGGCGTAGCTGGCGGCGAGATCGCGGATCAGGCCGAGCAGCGCGGGGGCCAGGGCGAAGGTGAACTGGCCGAACGCGGTGCTCAGTCCGACGACGACGCCGAACAGGGAGGATGGGAACTCCCGCTGCACGATCAGGGCGGGGTAGGTGATGACGTTGCCGACCGAGAGGCCGAAGATCACGCAGCCGGCGTAGAGGGCGGCGGGCTGATGCGGGAACGCCAGGAGCAATGCCACTCCGCCGGCCTGGCTGGTGAAGCTGGCGGCGGCGGCGGCGCGCTGGGGCAGGCGGTCGATGACGGTGGCGAGGCCGAGGCGGCCGGTGACGGCGGCGATGGAGGTCAGGGCGAGCGCGGCGGCGCTGCCGGACGGGCCGAGGGCGGGGCGCAGCAGCGATACCAGATGGACGATCAGCCCGACCTGCGCCGCGAGCGCCAGGGCGAAGGGCAGCGCAATGGACCAGAAGCGCCAGGTGGCGAGCAGGCCGCGCTGGCCGGCCGGTGCCGGCTGGTCGGCGGGCTCGGCCTGGACGGGGCTGGCGAAGCCGATGCCGACCAGGGGCAGCACCACGGCTAGGCCGGCTATTGCGACCAGCGGCACGGCGGCGCCGACCCCCGTGATCTGGCTGATGGCGGCGAGCAGGGGCGCGATGGTGAAGCCGGCGACGCTGGCGCCGTTGAGGGCGAGGGTGATGGCGAGGCCGCGCTGCCGCTGGAAATACAGCGCGAGGCTGGTCGAGATGGCCGTGGAGGTGCAGCCGGCCCAGCCGACGGCCATGAACATGGCCGCGATGAACATATGCCAGGGGCGCTGGCTGCGGCCGAACAGGGTGGCGCCGAGGCCAAGCAGGAGCATGCCGGCGCCAAGCAGGCGCGCGGGGCCGAGGCGGCGGAGCGCGATATGGACCTGGGTCAGGCAGAGTGCGCCCAGCAGGTAGTAGGTGGTGATCGCGGCGGCGACCAGCGCGTTCGGCCAGCCGTGCAGGCGCTGCAGCTCCGCGAGGTAGACCGAGGTTCCGGTGAAGCCAAAGCCCCAGCCGAACACTGCCACCATGAAGCAGGCCAGCACGGCGGGCCAGAACCGCGTCAGCTCGGCCGGCGGGGCGGGGATGGTGGTGCTCATGGTGTTGGCTTCGCCACGAGGGGGGATTGGGCCATGAGGTGGAATTGGAAGGCTTGGGCGCCGATCGTGTAGGTGTCGGTGCCGATGGGCCGGAAGCCTTGCCGTTGGTAGAACGCGATGGCCCGCGTGTTTTCCTGCAATACGTCGAGCCAGAGGGTGGGGGCGTGCCGGGCGGCCTCCTGCGCCACGCGATGGAGCAGGTCGCGGCCGATGTGCTGGGCGAGGAAGTCCTGCAGGATGTAGATCTTCTGCAGTTGGGCGGCGGGCCGGGCGGGATCGCCGGGGGGCGGTGAGGGATACTTGAGCTTGGCGTAGCCGACCGCGAGCTGGTCGACGACGGCGAGCCAGTAGCGATTGCGCGGGCTGGCCAGGCTGCGACGGATCTTGCCGACGGCGAAGGTCGTATCGAGGTAGGTGCGCAGGTCGTCCCGATGGCGGGTGAACAGGTAGCCGAAGGTCTCGGCGAAGGTGACGCGGCCGAGCACGGCGAGGGGTGCGGCGTCGGCTTGGGTGGCGGGTCTGATCTGAAGGGGCATGGTGGGTCGTCTCAAAGGGGGGTCCGGAGCTTGGTTGCCCCTGAAGTTCGGTGGCGCGGGAGGCGGCGACAAACCAGATTTGTTGACGGCCGGTTTAGATTTTCTAATCTGGCGGCATGCCGGGACCGCTGCCGCTGCTGGGATTGCGCGCCTTTGTCGAGGTGGGGCAGGCCGGGAGCATGAAGGCGGCATCGCGCCGGCTTGGCGTGACGCCCGGCGCGGTCAGCCAGCAGATCAGGTCGCTGGAGGGACGCCTCGGGTTTGCGCTGTTCGAGCGGCTGAACCGGGAGGTGCGGCTGACGCCGCGCGGCAGGCGGCTGCTGGCCGATGTGGCGGAGGCGTTCGCCACGATCGAGCAGGCGTTGGACGAGCAGGCGCTGAACGGGCAGGCGCTGGCACGGACGGCGGGCTCGGGCGTGGTGGTCAGCACGACCGGGGCGTTCGCGGCGACGTGGCTGGTGCCGCGGCTTGGACGGTTTACCGCGGAGCATCCCGGGATCGAGGTGCAGATCCTGACTTCCTCGGAGCTGGTGCCGCTGGGCGGACCGGGGGAGGCGGATGTGGCGATCCGGCACGGGCTGGGGGAGTGGCCGGGCTGCGAGGCGGAACGGCTGCTGCAGCCGCGGCTGCTGCCGGTGGGAAGCCCGGAGCTGTTGAGCAAGGGACCGGCGATCCGGTCGCCGGGCGATTGCCTGGCGTATCCGTTGCTGCATGACGCGATCGCCGAGGACTGGCGGCTGTGGCTGCGGGCGCTGGGGGCGGATTATCGCGATCCGCGGGTGCAGACCGGGGCACGGTTTTCCGACAGCACGCTGCTGGTGCGGGCGGCGCTGGCCGGGCAGGGGCTGGCGCTGCTGCGCGATACGTACGTGATCGAGGAGATCGAGGCCGGGCGGCTCCGGGTGGCGCTGGAGGCGCCGTGGCCGGCCGCGTTTGCGTATTATGTCGTGTCCCGGCCGGGGGTGCGGCGGCGCAAGGCCTCGGTGGGGCGGTTCGTGGAGTGGCTGATGCGGGAGGCTGCGGCGGGAGTGTAAGGCCGGGTTCTGACCGCTTTCGGGTCACCACACGATCTGTTCGAATTCGTACGCTAAGCCGCCAGTGACGGGAACACCTCCTGAACTTCATCCGGCCTCAGGCGCATTCCGATATGGCATTGATCGGCGGCTCTCCGCGAGCGATTCGCGCGATGTTCTCGGCGATGACGGGGGCTCGTGCGTCGAGCATGCCTTCGGTCCAGCCGGACACGTGCGGGGCCATGAGGACGTTGTCCAGTTCGCCGAACGGCAAGTTGGCGGGCGCGACAGGGCCTGGCGCGGAGGGGCAGCGGTACCGCACATCGAGCGCGGCTCCCGCCAAGCGACGCGAGAGCCTCGTAAAGCGCCGCTTCGTCGAAGATTTCGGCGCGGGCGACATTGATCAGGAACGCACCGGGCTTCATTGCCCGCATGCGCGTCGCGTCCATCAGGCCCTTTGTTTCGGGAGATAGCGATGGCGTCATGGCGAGGTAGTCGGCTGCCGCGAGAACGTCATCGATTCGATCCGGGCCGCCGACATAGTCCACGCCATCGGGTAATTCGGTTCGTGGTTCGCGCCGCACGGCGCAAATGCGCATGTCGAAGGCGGCCGCACGGCGGGCCACGGCTCGGCCAATGTGGCCGAAACGCAAAATGCCAAGCGTTTTGCCTGCAAGCAGGCTGTGGTTGGTCCTGCGCGCAGCCATAAAGGCCGGCAATCACCGCGATCGGAAACCCAATCCTGCCTATACCGGCGATGTCAGCGGCGGGGCTCGGGTGTCAGGATTCCACCTCGGCAGTTGATACAACATATCACCTGAGATAGGTTGGCCGCAGTCGAACGGGACGGTCTCGCCGGCCGCTCGAATGGAGGTCATCATGTCCGCCACAGCCCAAGACTCCGCCGCAAAGCCCCAGATACCCGTCACCGTGCTCACCGGCTATCTCGGCGCCGGCAAGACGACGCTGCTCAATCGGCTGCTCACCGATGAGCACGGCAAGCGGTATGCTGTCATCGTCAATGAGTTCGGCGAGATCGGCATCGACAATGAACTGGTCGTCGATGCCGATGAAGAAGTGTTCGAAATGAACAACGGGTGCATCTGCTGCACGGTGCGGGGCGACCTGATCCGTATCATCGGCAACCTGCTCAAGCGTAAGGGCCGATTCGATGCCATCCTGATCGAGACCACGGGTCTCGCCGATCCTGCCCCCGTGGCGCAGACATTCTTTGTTGACGAAGAGGTGCGTGCGGTCGCCAGGCTCGACTCCATCGTCACGGTCGTCGATGCGAAGAACGTCTTGGCGCGTCTCGCCGATAGCCATGAGGCGGCCGAACAAATCGCCTTTGCCGACGTGATCCTCCTCAACAAGTCCGACCTCGTTCCGGCCGGCGAACTGACGGCGCTGGAGGAGCGGCTACGTGCGATCAACCCAACCGCCGTCATCCGCCGGACAGAGCGTTGCGCAGTCGCACCCACGGAAATTCTGGACCGCAGAGCGTTTGATCTGGATCGTATCCTGGCGATCGAGCCCGATTTCTTGGGCGAGGACGCGCATGAGCACGATGATGCGGTGACCAGCGTGGCGCTGCGCGAAACGCGTCCGCTGGACGTGAATAAGTTCAACGACTGGATCAGCGCGCTGCTGCGCGAGAGAGGCCAGAACATCCTGCGCTCGAAGGGGATCCTCGACTTCAAGGGTAATCCGAGCCGCTTTATCTTTCAGGGCGTCCACATGCTGATGGAAGGCGATGAAGGCAAGCCGTGGGAACGTGGCGAAGCGCGCGACTCCAAGCTGGTGCTCATCGGCCGCGAACTTGACGCGGCGGAACTGAAGGCCGGTTTCGCGGCTTGCGTCGCCTGACCGTGCGGCGTGCGTCGCTCGCCGAACCGCGTCTCCGGGAGCCCCGCGATTTCGAGACAGAGTACGGCGCGGGAGTAACGGCAGCCGCCTTCTCGGATGCCGGCACGCTGGCCGCGGCGCTCGGCGACGGTAGCATCCAACTCATCGACGCCGATCACACGGCTCGGGCGGCACAGGCCCACGATGGCGCCGCCCTGTGCCTGGCGCTCGACGTTGACGGGCAGGGTTTCGTGACAGGCGGAGACGACGGACGTCTGGTGCGAACGGCAAATGACGGATCGACGGTCGAGTTGCTGAGCGCGCCCGGCCGCCAGATCGACGTGCTCGCGGTATCCCGTCCGGCCAACGCCAGGGCGGTCGCGATCGGCAAGGAGGTCCGGCTGCTCGACCGGGCCGGGGCGGTGTTGGCGCGCACATCCGACCATCCCAGCACGGTGTCCGGACTCGCCTTTAATCCGAAAGGCAAGCGCCTCGCCGTCTCGCATTACGGCGGCGTATCGCTGTGGTGGACCGCATCGTTTGGTGGCACACCGCAGCGTCTGGATTGGCGAGGCTCGCATATCGGCGTGACGTGGAGCCCGGACGGCGCCTTTGTCATGACCGCGATGCAGGAATGCGAGCTGCATGGTTGGCGCCTGAAGGACGGCGAGAGCATGGCCATGCGCGGCTAT
>DASQVN010000447.1:0-10935 GCA_035640755.1 Rhodopila sp. | reverse complement strand
CGACTTCGGCTTTGTCGGCAAGGCAGTGAACGGCTACGGCGCGGCGCAATATGTCTCCTATGCCGTGTCGGACCTCGTCACCCTGAACGCCCGCGCGGAATACTGGCGCGACGACAACAACTTCTTCGTCGCCTCATTCTCCGGGAATAACGACCCGGTCCGCTTCCAGCAGGGCCTGCCGCTGCTCTCGCGGGTGTTCACCGCGCCGGGCGGCAGCACGAGCTACGGCGCCTTGACGGTCGGCGCCACCATCAAGCCAACGCTGCCCGCCCCCGTCACGGGCCTGCTGCTCCGGCCCGAATTGCGCTTCGACCACGCCTTCGCCAACAGCCCCTTCAACCAGGGGGCAGCCGGTAACGCGAAAGCCACCTCGACCAACGTGACCTTCGCCGCTGACGCAGTGCTGACCTTCTGATCAAAGTGCCGCCTCTCGCTCCACACAAAACGAGCACCACCCCTCCGTCATGGCCGGGCTCGACCCGGCCACCTACCCCCCGCCGGTGCAGCGCAGACAGCCGGGGTCAACCCCGGCCCCGTCGGGTACCCACCAACAGCGTGGGAACCTCCCCTACCACCCACGTGCCCAACGCCGCTGCGCCATCAGAGCGTCAGCCCGCCGTCCACGACGATCGTCTGCCCGGTCATCATCGCCGCCCCGAACCCCAGGAACAGCACCACCTCGGCCAGATCCTCCGGCTGGCAGCGCCGCTTCAGCAGCGCACTCTCGATCGACTTCTGCCGCTCCTCATCGGTCCATTCCACCATCCACTCGCTGTCCACCGCCCCAGGCGCGATCGCGTTCACCCGCACCTCCGGCGCCAGTGCCCGTGCCAGGTTCTGCGTCAGGCTCACCACCCCCGCCTTGGTCGCCCCGTACGCCAGGCTGCTACCCGCACGCCCCAGCCCGGCGATCGAGGCGGTGCTGACAATCGCCCCGTGCGCCGCCTTCAGCGCCGGCGCTGCTGCCTTGGCACAGCGGAATACGCCCAGCAGGTTCACCTGCAGCAGGGTCTGCCAGAGGTCCTCGGTGATCATGTCGAGCTCCTCAGGCGCAATGCGCCGGCGGGTGCCCGGCGTGCCGGCGTTGGCGAACAGCAGGTCGAGCCGACCCAGGTTGCGCGCGGCCGTTTCCACCATGGTGGCGCATTGGGCGGCGTCACCAACGCTGCCGGGGGCGGCGATCGCCTTGCCGCCAGCGGCGAGCAGCTTCTCCACCGCCTCCGGCCCGCGCGGGTCGTCGGGCAGGAAATTCACGGCGACGACGCAGCCGAAACCGGCAAGCATCCTCGCCGTGGCGAACCCAATGCCGGAGGCGCCGCCGGTCACCAGGGCGGTCTTGCCGGACAGATCGTAGCTGATCATTTTCCCTCCATCGGGCCGATCGCCCGCAATGCCTGTTTCAGCGCCAGCAGTTTCCGGTCGCGTTCGCGGAACAGCTCCGCGGGGCTGCGGCTGCCCCAGTCGAAATAGCCCTTGCCGGCCATGACGCCGGTGCGGCCCTCGGCAATCAGCCTGTCGAGGGTCTCGCTGCGCTCGCGCGGCTCGGGCGGGGTGTAGCTGCGGTTCCTCATGCCCTGCTGCATGAGCAGCAGGCCGGTGAAGTCGGCCTTCGCCATGATGCCGAGGATGGGCATGCGCAGCGCGAGCCCGTGGATCACCGAGTCGTCGATGTCCTTGGGGGTGACCAGGCCCTCGTCGAGCAGGCGGTAGACCTCGAGCTGCATCGCCGCCTGCAGGCGGTTGGCGACGTAGCCCTGCACCATCTGCCGGAACACGACCGGCGTCTTGCCCATGGCCTTGACCATGTCGCGCACGGTCTCGACCATGCCGGGCTTCGTCCTTGGCCCTGGGCACAGGTCAACCAGGTCGCACAGATAGGGCGGCGTGTACCAGTGCGCGACGATCGTGCGCTCCTGCAGCACCTCCGGCACCAGCGGGAAGATGTCGAGGTTCGAGGTGTTGCTGGCCAGGATGGCATCCGGGGCCATCAGGTCCTCGAGCTGCTGATACAACGTATGCTTCACGTCCGACCGCTCGACCACGGCCTCGATCACCAGGGCGGCGCCCTGCACCGTGTCGCCAAGCTCGGGCAGGCAGCGCACCGCCGTGGAAAGCTTCTGGCGGTTCCAGGAGGCGTCAACCTCCTTGGCCTGCGTCAGGGTCTCCAGCGCGGTGGCCATCAGGCCAGGGGCGCGTTCGAGTGTATCGGGATTGTTGTCCGTCAGACGGACCTGATGCCCGCCAAGGGCGAACACCAGCGCCAGCGCATGGCCCATCAGGCCGGCGCCGATGACTGCGACTTCGGTCATGTCCTCATGCTCCTTCCGGCAACCAGGGCTCGGGCGCTCGGCAGTCGATGTTGGTGGCCACGTCCACCACGACCGTCTCGTCCGACGCCAATGCGTCGCGCAGGGCCGGGGCGATCTGCTCGGGCTGCTCGACACGGATGCCGCGCAGGCCGAAGACGCGGGCGACATCGGCGAAATTCGTTGGGCCGAAGCGCACCAGATCCGCTACATCGCCGGGCCGGTTGCCCTGCTGCTTTTGGATGTTGGGCCAGCCCTGGCCGAACCCCGAATTGTTGTTGACCACCAGCACGACGGCGATCCCACGGCGGCGGGCGGTCTCCAGTTCGGCCAGATGATAGTAGAGGGCGCCATCGCCCGACCAGCAGATCACCTTGCGTCTCGGCGCCGCGCACTTCGCGCCGAGGGCGGCGGGGAACGCCCAGCCGAGGGACCCGGCGGCGCGGAGATAGGTCTGGCCTTCGCCATTCAGCTCGATCAGCGTGCTGCTCCAGATGCCGGAATAGCCGGTATCGGCGACCAGAATGCCGTCGGGCGGCAAGGCACGGGTGATTTCGGCGCACAGGCGGTCGGGCCAGATCGGCACGGCGCTGCTGGCCAGCGCCACGGCACGCTCCTGCCGCCAGGCGGAGACGATGCCCGCGGCGCGGTCGGCAAAGCTTCGGTCGCGGGCCGAGCGGCCGAGGGCGGCGATCAGCGCGGCAAGCGTCGCCTTGGGGTCGCCGACAACGCCGAGGGTGTCGGGATACGAGCGGCCGATTTCCGTCGGATCGAGGTCGATCTGCACACACGGCGTGCCGATCGGCGGGATGCGCCAGGTGTGCGTCACCTGGTCGCCTGTTTCGCAGCCGACGAAGAGGACGAGATCGGCCTCATGCACGATGCGGTTGGCAGGCGGCGCCGCGTAGTTGCCGGCGCACCCGATCGAGAGCGGATGCGTCGTCGGAATCAGGCCGCGGCCGCCGAGGGACGTGGCGATCGGCGCCCCCAGTAGCTCACCCAGGGCCAGCAGCTCCTTGCCGGCGGCGGAGGCGGTGGCGCCCTCCCCTGCCACGATCACCACGCGGTTTGCGGCGCGGATGCGTTCGGCGGCGCGCTCGATCTCCGCGGCGGCGGCAACCGGGCAGTGCGGCGGGACGGTCATCTGGAAGACCGGGTCGGGTCCCGGCGCCTCGTGGACCGGCCCGGTCTCGACAACCTCTCCCATCAGGCCATTCAGGTCGAGGTGCACTGGCCGGGGCGTGCCGCTCAGTGCCTCCCGCCAGGCTTGGCGCAGCAGGCGCGGCAGGTCGGCGGCCTGGTCGACATAGGCCGAGAACTTGGTGGCCGCGGCGAACATCGGTTCGTGCGGCAGTTCCTGGTAGGCGTTGCGGTGCTGCATGTGCGGCGGCTTGCGCCCGGTGATGGCGATAACCGGGGAGCGGCCGAGGAAGGCGTCCTGCAGGCCGGAGGCAAGATTGAACGCGCCGACCGACTGCGCAAAGCAGATGCCGGGGCGCCCTGCGATGCGGGCGTAGCCGTCGGCCATGTACGCCACTGCCTTCTCGCTGTGGCCAAGAACGCGCTGCACGCCAAGGGTGCCAAGCTCGATAAGGGTGCGGCGGACCACGGCATCGATGAAGAAGACGTGGCTGGTGCCGTTGGCGGCGAGGCTGCGCGCCAGGTATTCGGCGCCGGTGACCGGTTCTGCCTGGGGCATGGTCGTTTCCTCCGTTGCTTCGCGGGCAGATTAGATCACCGGAGCCGGCTGGCAAACGGCGCGCGGGCGCGGTATGAGGATCGGTCAACGGGGGGTGTATGAACGAGAATGGCGTCATGCTGCGGGGCGTGAGCGTCCGGTATGGGCGGCGGCTCGCACTGCATGATGTTAGCGGCAGCTTCGCGCCGGGCAGCCTCACGGCAGTGGTCGGTCCGAACGGGGCCGGCAAGACGACGCTGCTGGGCGCGATCGCCGGCGTGTTGCGGCCCACGGCCGGGCAGATCGAATGTCTAGCACGGCGGGCGGGGCGCCTCGCGTATCTACCGCAGGTCTCCACCATCGACCGCTTCTACCCAATCACGGTGCGGGAACTCATCACCACCGGCGCCTGGCGCCAGTTCGGCGCGTTCCGGCGGCCCGCCGCAGCCGTGCGGGAGCGTGTAGCGGCGGCGGCAGACACTGTCGGGCTGGGCAAGCGCCTGGAGCGGCGGCTTGACGCGCTGTCGGTGGGCGAGCTGCAGCGCGCGCTGTTTGCCCGCGTGATCCTGTGGGATGCCGCAGTCATCCTGCTGGATGAGCCTTTCGCGCCTGTCGATTCCCGCACCGTCCCGGTCCTGCTGGCCCAGCTCGGCCGCTGGCATGCCGAGGGGCGCACTGTCATCGCTGTGCTGCACGACCTTGAACTCGTGCGCGCATGGTTCCCCGAGACGCTGGTGCTCGACCGCGTTTGCCGCGCCTGGGGACCAACGGACGCGGCGCTGGGGATGATGGCGGCATGAATGGGGGCGGCGTGACCCCGGCCTACGTGACCACAGCCCACGCCCTGCTGGTCGCGCCGTTCGAATCCCTCGCGTTCATGCGTTCGGCACTGGTTGCGTGCGTCGCACTGGCGCTGGCCAACGGGGTTATCGGCACGATGCTGCTGCTCCGCCGGATGAGCCTGGAAGGCGATGTGCTGGCGCATGCAGTGATGCCGGGAGCGGCGATCGGCTTCCTGTATGCCGGCCCCTCGCCGACCTTCCTGTCGCTGGGCGGCCTCGGCAGCGGGCTGATCGTTGCCAGTATCGCCGTCATGCTGGGCGGGCGGAGCAACCGCGTCGAGGGCGGGCTGATCGCGTTCCACCTCGCGGCGCTGGCGCTGGGCGTGGTGCTGGTCGCCTGGCGGGGCAGCAACGCCGACATCATGCATGTGCTGTTCGGCACCGTGCTGGCAATCGACCGCACTGCCCTGCTGCAGATCGCCACCGCTGCCAGCGTGATCCTGCTGGTGGTGGCGGCGCTGTACCGCCCGCTCGCGGCGAACGCGCTGGACCCGGCTTTCCTGCGCCTGATCGGCAGCCGGACGCCCTATGGCGCGATCTTCCTCGTGCTGGTGGTGATTGCACTGGTCGCCGGCTTCCAGGCCTTCGGCACGCTGCTGGCGATCGGACCGCTGCTGCTGCCGGCCGCCGCCGCGCGGTGCTTCCGGCTGGGCGTTGCCGGCTCGATGGCCTTGGCGGTGGGGTTTGGGCTGGCGTCGTCGCTGGCCGGCCTGCTGCTGTCGTATCACCGCAACCTGCCGTCCGGGCCGCTGATCGTGCTGGCCGGGGCGCTGCTGTTCGCGCTCTCGCTGGCTGCCACACGTCTCCCCCACGCCCGAGGACTCCGCTGATGCTGCGTTTCATCTGCCTGCTGGCTGTCGTGTGCCTGCCGTTCCGCCCCGCCCATGCCGACCGGATGCCGGTTGCCGCCACCTTCAGCGTGATCGGCGACATGCTGGCGCGGGTCGGCGGCGATGATATCGCGCTGAAGACCATCGTCGGTCCGGGCGGCGACACCGAACTGTATCAACCGACAGCCGCTGATGTCGCCACGGTAGCCGGCGCACGCGCAGTGTTCCTGAACGACCTGAACGAGGAGTTCGAGCCCTGGCTGGAGCCGCTGTTGAAGCAGGCCGCGTTCAAGGGCGGCAAGATCGTCGTCAGCAAGGGGGTGCGCACGCTGACCGCTGAGGAGGAGCATCCCGTTTCGGGCCGGCTGCAGCCGTCCGCGATCGACCAGCACGCTTGGCTCGATCCCCGCAACGGCGTGATCTACGTACGCAACATCGCCGAGGCGCTGGCGCGATTGGACCCCGGCCATGCGGCCGACTACCGCAGCCGGGCGACAGCCTATGTGAAGGAGATCGAGGCGCTCGATACCTGGGCGCGGGCCGAGATGGCGGCGGTACCGGCGGCGAAACGCCGAGCGCTGTCATCGCACGATTCGCTGCAGTATTTTGCGAGCGCGTATGGCATCACCCTGCTGTCGGTGAACGGGTGGACCAACAAGTCTGAACCCTCCGCAGCCGAGCTGGCCAAACTCGCTCGCCAGATCCGCACCGAACGGGTGAAGGCGGTGTTCCTGGACAGCATCACCGACCCCCGCGCGCTCCAACGCATCGCGGCGGAGACCGGGGCGACGGTTGGCGGCACGCTGTATGGCGACGCGCTGTCGGCCCCGGACGGCGAGGCGCCGACCTACCTGGCGATGATCCGTTATGACGTGACGACGCTGAAGGCCGGGATGCTGCGGAACTAAAGCAAATCGCGGGAGTGCGGAATGTGCAAGGTCTGAATTTTATTTATAGATCAATGGCTAGCGCGCTTTCGCCGCTTTCGGTCAACCTGAAAGCGCGCTAGCCGATGCTGCTCGCACCGGCATGGCAACGGATCCTGGTGGCGCTCGCGGCGGTAGCCGCGCTGTGGGGGGCGGTGCTGTGGGTGGCGCGGTCAGCACCCCGCATCGATCCGGCACAACCGGCGGCGCGGGTTGCGGCGCAGCCGGACGTGACGGCGGCGGCGCCTGCCGTGGGCGGGCTCCGCCAGGTGGTCTGGTCCGGGCTGCCGGCTCCCGGCGGCGGGCGGTTCGACCGGTTCAACGCCGCGCCGCAGCCGGTCGCGGCACCGGTGAATGCGCGCGGGCAGGTGGCGTTCTACGCAACGGTGCTGCACGCGCCGGCGCGGGAGGGGTTGTTCCTGGCCGAGGGCACTCGCATTACCAGGATCGCCGCGTACGGCGACCCGGTGCCGGGGGGCGGCACGCTGGCCGGTTTCGCGGCGCACCCGATCCCGGCGCTGAATGCCGCCGGGCATGTCGCGTTCACCGCCGAGATCGCCGGCGGACGGGCGACAGAGGGGGTGTTCGTCGTTGCCGACAACGGGCTGCGGGTGATCGCGCTGGCCGGCGACGACGCGCCCGGACTGCCGGCAGGGGTGCTGGTCGACTTTGACGCCCCGGCCCTGAATGACAATGATGAACTGGCGTTCACCTCCACCGTACGCCGCGGGCGCGACCTGCTGGACGTGCTGTATTTCTGGAACGGCCAGCGGCTGCAGCGGATCGCGGCGGAAGGGGATCGGCTGCTGCGGATCGGTGGCACGATGGACAAGATCGGCGCCCCGACCCTGAATAACAGCGGTGTCATCGCCTTCCCGGCAAGCGTGATCAAGGGTCCCGCCCTGGGCGGCATCTTCCTCGCCGGCAGCCGGCCATTGAGCCTGGCCATCCGGGCCGGTGATCCGCTCCCGGATGGCACCATCGTGCTGCGCTTTTCCGAGCGCCTGAGCATCGACGACGACGGCAATGTGGCGTTCGGCGCCTTCGTCGGCCACAGCGGCGCGCCGCGGGAGGCCATCCTGCGCGCCGGCGTGGACGGGCTGTCGGTAATCGCCATGGAGGGCGCGGCCGCGCCGGGCGGCGGCCGCTACGCCGGGTTCGGCCCGTGGCCCGAGGCAGCACCGGATGGAACGATGGCGTTCATCGCCGCGGTGGATGGCGGCACGGCGCCGCTGGCGGCGTTCGCAGGCGAACCCGGCGGCGTGCAGCGGGCCGCCGGGGCGGATGAACGTCTGCCGGACGGGGGACGGATCGGGCCGTTTGCGCTGAATGCAGTCGCCTCGGCGGGTGGGGCGGGGACGGTCACGTTTGCCACGGTTGCCGGGGCGGATGGGGGGCGGAATGCGATCTGGTGCCGGTGTCCGGGCGGCAGGTGACGAGGATCGTGACTAATCCAGATCACGCGCAACCCGGAACCCGTTGACGATGTAGCGAACCGCGGCATCGTAATTGCCGCGGTAGGTGACGGTGATCTCATCGTGCGGGGCACGGAAGGAGCCGCCGCGCAGCACGCGCTTTTCGCAGGATTTCGCCTCACGCGGGGCGGCGTCGGCGGGGGCGCCGCGGTAGTTCGGGAACCAGCAGTCTGCGGTCCATTGCGCGACGCCGCCCAGCATGCCGTAGAGCCCGAACGGGTTCGGAGCCAGCGCATCGACCGGTAGCGGACCGTACGGGTCCTGCGTGCCGCCGCAGTCGCTGCAGTTGGCGAGCGCCATGCCGACCGATTCACCCCACCAGTAGCGGGTGCTGGTGCCGCCCCGCGCGGCGTACTCCCACTCGGCCTCGCTGGGCAGCCGGTACGGATGGCCCGCGGTGGCAGACAGCCAGGCCATGTACTGGCCGATGTCCTCCCAGCTCAGGTTATGCACCGGCGTGCGGTCCTCGGCGACACGCATGCGCGGCAGGAAATGGCACGCATTGGCGGCCATGCACTGCTTCCATTCGCCGACGGTCACGGGAAACTGGCCGAGGGCGAAGGCGCGCACCTCCACCCGGTGGGCGGGCTGCGACTCCGGCTCACGCGAGCCATGGCCCATCATGAAGCTGCCGGGGGGAATGCGCACCATCACCGGGCAGCTCGGGCAGTCCTGGAAGGTGTTGCCGCCGGACGCAGGGGGATGCGCAGGCGGCATCGCGGCCGGACGGTTGGAGGCAACGGCAACCGGCGGGGCGGCCGGCGGGGCGGCAGGTGTTGCGGCCGACGGGGCGGGCGGTTCGGTCGGCATGTTGCGCGGCTTCGACATGGCGACAATGGTGCTGCCCGGGGGCGGAGGCTGATCCAGCGGCTTGTCGGCGGGCTTCTCACCCGCCGGCCGCGCCGCATTGTCGTGCGCCGCGGCGGCGAGCAGCCTGGCCTGGCGCGCAGCAGCCTCGGCGGCATGGGTGGAATGCGGGAACAGGTGCAGGAACGCAGCGAATTCCGCCGGGTCGTTGCTGGTCAGCAGGCTGTTCCACAGCGCGGCCTCGACCGAGCCGTCGCCCGTTGCCGGGGCTACGCCGACATCGATCTCGGTGGCGCCCTCGACGATGCCGCCATGGCCGTTATCGACACTGTAGCGCAGGGCGCCGGCGTGACCGACGAAACCGGCCTCGGGCCAGAAGGTCAGCTTCGATAGCTCATCGGGCGTGAGGCGGTCGCCGACACGCAGGACCGCGTTGCCGTTGCGCACCGTACCGCGGGGCAGCGCCGTGACTGTCACACTCAGCGTGTCACCGTCCGGGCTGACCGGGGCGGGGATGCCCAGCGCCTGCTGGGCGACCTCGACGCGGCCGGCACGGCCCAGCACAGGCGGCCGGTGCGAGGATTGGATGGTGATCGGCAGGCTCGCCGTGATGCTGCCGCCGCGGCCGTCCTCGATCAGGATGTCGAAGCTGCCGGCCGGGCCGATAGTCTTGCCGTCCGGCTTGTAGGTCGCCGTCTTCAGGCGGTCGGCCGACACAACGGTATTGACGGAAACCGGCTTGCCGTCGATGCGGATTTCGCCGGTGCGCGGCAGGCCGATGACGCGCACGCTCAGCGGATCCTGGTCCGGGTCGATCGGCTGCGGCAGGCCAAGCGGGGTGGCGCCAGCCACCTCGGTGAGCTGGAGCGCGGTGATCGCGGCGATTTCCGGCGGACGGTTCGGCGGGCGCGGGTAGAAGTAGAACGGTTCGGCGCCAAGCGAGCTGAAGGCGTACGGCTCCTGCCGGTTGTTGGTGGCGCGCAGCACGGTATCGCGCACGCTGCGGAAGAACAGGCTGAGCTCGAGCCCAGGGATCTGGAAATGGGCCAGCAGGGCGGCGGCAAAGGGGCTGTGATCGCCGCCGTCCTCGGCGATCTGGTCCGCCTTGGCGGCCATCACGACCATTGTATTGCGCGGCACATTGTCCACACGGGCAAGCCCCGGTACGGACCCAACCGCTCGGCCGGCGAGGGTCATGGAGCGGGACACCCGCTCGATGAACGGGTTGTTGCGGCAGCTATCAAGCAGGACGATGCCGATATGCGATGCCTGGGAGACTTCGCCCAGCAGGCGATCAAGTGGCATCGCCTCATATAGCAGGTCGCGTTCCCGCTCGAGCTTGGCGTCGGCGGGGATCAGGTAGTTTTCCCGGTTCACCTGCACGCCGTGGCCGGCGTAGTAGACGACGGCAACGTCGGCTGAGGCAGCGCGGATGCCGAACTCCCGCACGCCGCTGTTGAGCGCGACGAAGCCCGGGTCATACAGCTCCATCACATCGAACTTCAGGCGGCGCAGGCTGTCGCCGATCGCCCGGGCGTCGTTCACCGGGTTGTTCAGGTGCGGCGCGTTCTGGTACGCGCCGATGCCGATCACCAGCGCAATCCGCCGTTCGGTATCCGGCGCGGCGGCGGTGATCGAGGGCAGCAGCATGACAAGCCCGGCCAGCAGCAGGGCGATGCGGCCCCGGATCATGGCATGCATCGTGGCATGGATCATGGCATGACCTCCACCGTCAGCCTTGCGTCGCTGACGTCCGCATTGGCGGTCTGGCGGAACTGCGCGGCGATATCGTCGAGGGAGACGGCAGGCAGCGGCGCGAGGTCGCGGGCCTTCAGCCGCTCGGGCAGGCGGAGCCCGACTTCCTGGTTGGCGCCAAGGCAGGCGACCTGTTCCTGACCGCCGGCCTTGTCGAAGCGGATGGCGAACGAACGGGTGCTGGGCGGCGGCACCTCGATCTGCGCGCCGCCGTGCAGGAAGGCATCGGGCTGGTAGCGGTTGGGGAAGATACGGGCCACGGTGCCGCCAGAGTCGCGATAGTAGCAATAGACGAAGGCATCGCGCGCCGGCTGGA
>DASQVN010000446.1:0-10745 GCA_035640755.1 Rhodopila sp. | reverse complement strand
CGTGCCCGTGGGCGACTGGATCAAGGCGCAGGGCACGCGGCTCGGTCCACTGGTCGCGGCGCAGCCCGGCGTGGCGGAGATCGCCTACCCCGACCGCGTGGAGGCACTGTTCCGCGACATCCGCCGCTGGCGGCACGGCTTTGCCTGCTGGAAACTGCTGTTCTATGCGCTCTGGCACCGGCGGCACATCCTCGGGCTGCCGCCGGCGGGGGACGTGTTCGAGACGCTCTCGGCCGGCGCCTGAGGGGCCGCTCAGGGGGGCGGCTCAGGCCGGCCAGGTCCGTTGCTGGTAGGCGCCGTCCCAGAACAGGTATTCGTACTGGCAGGACCGGCGGAACGCCGTTGCCATCCGGACACGCCGCTCCCCCGACGCCGTGACGGCTGCCTCGCCCGTCGCGGCAATCACGGCACGCACCGCGGTGCCGAATGCCTCGTCGGAATAGGTGTCGATCCAGGCGCGGTACGGATTGTCCGCCGCCGCGTCCCGCGCAATCGCGTTGCCGACGTCCCAGTAGAGCCAGAAGCACGGCAGCAGCGCCGCCATCAGCACCGGCCAGGGTTCATGATACGCAGTCGCCAGCAGGAAGCTCGTATAGCCCAGGCAATCCGGCGTGGGCTCGGCCTCGGACAGATCGGCGCCGAATTTCGTCAGGTAGTCGGCATGCAGCGCCTGCTCCACCGCCACCGCCTCCAGCGCGCAGGTCCCGAACAGATGGAGCGTCGCGCCGTCCGGTCCGCGCGCGCCCGCCAAGGCCAGGACGCGGGCGTACTGATCGAGGTAGAGCGCATCCTGGGTGATGTAGAAGCGGAAGCGGGCCGGATCGAGCGTG
Organism: Rhodopila sp.; assembly: GCA_035640755.1. Lineage (GTDB taxonomy): Bacteria > Pseudomonadota > Alphaproteobacteria > Acetobacterales > Acetobacteraceae > Rhodopila. Next base: position 9,915 of record DASQVN010000446.1, on the reverse strand, counting down.
CCCGCCGCAAGCTCCCGGTTGAACGGCAACGCATGAATGGCGGCCCGCAGCGCCGCGTTCTCGTCCCATACCTGGTCGCAGAAGCCGCTGCTCATTTCCACCCCCTTGTAGCGTGATCCGCCGAGCTTGACCGGTTTCAACGGCGCGGATAACGCTATAACTCTTTGTCTGAGCGCGTGATTCACGTTTTCTGACGAGTCCGCCTCAAACGATCACACGCTATGCCAGGCTCTTCGACGCCATCTCGAACGTGTTGCGCGACAGGTTCGGCCGGTCAAGGATGCGTTGCAGTTCGGCCTTCATCAGCGCCTGCCGCCCCGGATCGAACCGCCGCCACTGGCCGAACGGCGAGACCATCCGCGCGGCGACCTGCCCGTTCAAGGGGTCCAACTGGATGATCGTGTCGGCGTACAGCCGGTAGCCGACACCCGACGGGTCGTGGAACCGCACCTGGTTGCCGGCGAAGCTGCTGATCAGCGCGCGCACGCGGTTCGGGTTGCGCATGTCGAAATCGGGATGCGACTTCAACGCCTCCACCGCCTGCAGCGTGCCGGGCAGCGGCGACAGCGCCTGGATCGCGAACCACTTGTCCAGCACCAGCGCATCCGCGCGCCACGCCTGATAGAACACCGCCAGCGCCTGCCTGCGTTCGTCGCAGTCAACGGTGCTGAGCACACCAAGCGCGGCCAGCACGTCGGTCATGTTCTGCGTCGCGTCGAACTGCGCCTTGGCCAGCCGGACAGCCTCGGCCCCGCCGCCCGCGACCAGGTAGCCGAGGCAGCTGTTGCGCAGGGCGCGGCGGCCGATCGCAGCGCCGTCGATGCTGTATGGCCCGGTGTCCGTCAGGGCGTCGTACTTGGTCCGCAACCGGTCACCGAGCGCCTGGCCGATGGCGGCGCGCGCCATGTCGCGGGCGGCGTGGATTGCATCCGGATCGATCACCTCCATCCGGTCGGCGATCATGCTTTCGGCCGGCAGAGCCAGGGCCTCGGCCGCGAATGCCGGCTCCTGCTCCAGGCTCGACGCCGCCGCCTCGATCAGCGCCGGATCGACGGCAGGCTCGTCGCCCGCCTGGATGGCGGCCACCATGTCGAGCAGCATCGCGGTGGCGAATTGCTGCCCTGAATCCCAGCGCACGAATGGGTCGGTGTCATGCGCCGCGAGGAAGCGCAGCCGTTCCGGTGAAAGCCCCGACAGCTTCACCGGGGCCGAGAACTCCCGCAGCAGGGACGGCGCCGGGGGGCTGGCCACATCGAGAAACTCGAACCGGTTCACCGCATCGGTCGCCAGCAGCACGCGCGTGCCTGGGACGGCATCCGGCTCACCCTCCATCCGCGTCGCCAGTTCCTGGCCGTTGCCGTCCAGCAGGCCCATGGCGATCGGGATGACCTGCGGATACTTGTCCGGCTGCCCCGGCGTCGGCTTCGTCGTCTGCCGCACCGTCAGCGAATAGCGCTTCGCGGCCGGATCGTACGAGTCCTCGATCGAAACTTCCGGAGTTCCGGCCTGATGATACCACAGCTTGAAACGCTGCAGGTCGATGCCCGAGGCGTCCTGCATCGCCTGCACGAAGTCGTCGATCGTCACCGCCTGGTTGTCGTGCCGCTGGAAATACAGGTCCATCCCGCGGCGGAAGGCCTGCCGGCCGATGATCGTTGCCATCATCCGGATGACCTCGGCCCCCTTGTTGTAGACCGTCGCGGTGTAGAAATTGTCGATCGCCAGATAGCTCGCCGGCTGCACCGGATGCGCGAGCGGCCCGGCATCCTCGCGGAACTGCGCCGCCCGCAGCGTCCGCACATCCGCGATCCGCTTCACCGCCCGGCTGCCCTGGTCGGCGGTGAATTCCTGGTCGCGGTAGACGGTCAGACCTTCCTTCAGCGACAACTGGAACCAGTCGCGGCAGGTGACGCGGTTGCCGGTCCAGTTGTGGAAGTACTCGTGGGCGATCACCGTCTCGATGCCCTGGTAGTCGCTGTCGGTCGCGGTCTCCGGGCGCGCCAGCACGTATTTGGTATTGAAGACGTTCAGCCCCTTGTTCTCCATCGCGCCCATGTTGAAGTCGGAGACGGCGGCGATGTTGAAGACATCCAGGTCGTATTCCAGGCCGAAGACGTCCTCATCCCACTTCATCGCGGTCTTCAGCGAGCGCATGGCGTGCGCGCAACGATCCTCGTCGCCGCGGCGCACATGGATGCCCAGCGCGACCTGCCGGCCGGAGCGCGTGGTGAACGTGTCGTGTACCGAAACAAGGTCGCCCGCCACCAGCGCGAACAGGTAGCACGGTTTCGGATGCGGGTCCGTCCAGGTGATACGGTGGCGCCCTTCGCCCACGTCCTCCACGGCGCCCGGATTGCCGTTCGACAGCATGACCGGGCACGTGGCCTTCGGCGCAATGATCGTCGTCGTGTAGCGCGACATCACATCCGGACGGTCGGGGAAATAGGTGATGCGGCGGAAGCCCTGCGCCTCGCACTGGGTGAAGTAGTTGCCGCCGGAGACATACAGGCCGCTGAACTCGGTATTGTCCCTGGGGGCGATCCGCGTCTCGATCTCCAGCACGCAGCGGTCCGGCATGTCGGGGATCACCAGCCCGCCGGACACCAGATGATAGTCGCCTTCCTGCAGCGCCGATCCGTCGCGCTTCAGGCCGATCAGGGTCAACGCCTCGCCGTCGAGGTGCAGTGGCGCGCCTGGGGTCTGCCGCCGGACGCCCAGGCGGGAGACAACCCGCGTCGCCGCCTCGTCCAGTTCGAAGGTCAGGTCAACGGTATCGACCAGGAACGGCGGGGGGGCATAGTCCGCCAGGCGAACTTCCCGCGGCCCGGCATCGGTGGGAACGGCATCGGTGGAAACGGCATCGGCTGGCATCGGTGTCTCCCGCAACGTCAGGGGCCGCAACATCAGGGGTGGCGGACTCCCGCCACTACACGTGGATATAGGCGAAGTGCCAATCCCTGCTATCGGTTGCCCGGCTATCGGTTGCGCTCGGCGTCGGCCAGGATCTCCTTCGCGAGCGGCAGCATGGCGTAATCGACCATCGCCCCCTGGTAGCTGACCGCACCCAGCCCGGCCTTCTCGGCCGCCTCGAAGGCCTCCAGCAGCCCCTTGAAGTAGGCGACCTCCTCGGGTGTCGGCCGATACACCGCGTTGGCGACGGCGACATGCGTCGGGTGCATCACCGCCACACCGGAATAGCCGATGTCGCGCGCCCGGCGGATCAGCCTCTCCACCGCCGCCAGATCATCCTGCGGCGTGCCGAAAATCCCCGCCATCGGCCACATCGCCCCGGCCGCTCGGCTGTCCAGCACCAGCTTGGACGCAAGATATACCTGCTCCTCCCCGCCCGCGGTGGCACGGAAACCGAAGGCGCGCGCAAAATCGCCCGAGACGGGGCCGGACAGCGCACCATGGATGCCGCGCACCCGCGTGCTGGCTTTGGCCAGGTTGTAGGCGTCGTACATGCCCTCCGCGGTCTCCGGCAGCGGCAGGATGCCGACACTGCCGTGCGCAACACCCGCCTTCCCCTCGGCATAGCTCAGCAGATCGTGCAGGCGGCGGATTTCGTCGGGGCTGGCGACCTTCGGCAGCACGACCGCGGTCAGGCCATCCGTTACCGCTGCCGCAACCTCCGCTTCCGTGCCCTCATGCAGCGGCTGGATGCGCACGAAGGCGCCGACGCCGGCATCGCGCAGCTCATGGATTTCGCTCTTCAGATGGTCCATTGCCTGCGGCTTGAACTGCGGCGGCACCGAATCCTCGATATCCAGCACCGCCGCGCCGGGCGAGACGCGGATCGCCTTGCCCACCCAGTCGCGGCGATGGGCAGGCACGAACAAGGCGGAACGAATGGGCCACATGCGGCGACACTCCCTTGGCATTTCCGGCGCCGAGGATGCGGGCAACGCCGCTCATGTGCAATCGGCCGAGCCCGCGCTACCCTGATGGCCGGAGGAGACGCCCATGCCCTACCCTACGCACCTGCTGCCGACCACGGTCGTCGGCAGCTACCCGCAGCCGGACTGGCTGGTTGACCGGGCGGCGCTGCAGCACCACGGCGTGCCGCGCGCCCACGCACACGACATCTGGCGTATCCCCCCTGATCTGCTGGAACAGGCGCAGGACGACGCCACGATCCTGGCGATCCGGGACATGGAGCGCGCCGGCATCGATATCGTAACGGATGGCGAGATCCGCCGCGAGAGCTACTCCAACCGTTTCGCCACCGCGCTGGACGGGATCGACGCCGAGAATCCCGGCATCATCCGCTCACAGAGCGGCCGAGCAACCCCGGTGCCGCGGGTGGTCGGGCCGATCCGCCGCGTCGCGGACGTGGAAACCCGCGACGCGCGGTTCCTGCGCGAACATGCGGCGGGCGCGGCCAAGATCACCCTGCCCGGCCCGTTCACCCTCTCGCGCCAGGTGCAGGACGAATACTACCGGGACGAGGAAGCGCTGGCGATGGACTACGCCGCCGCGGTGAACCAGGAGCTGCGCGCGCTGAAGGCCACCGGCGTCGACGTGGTGCAGCTGGATGAGCCCTGGGTGCGCACGGCGCCGGAACAGGCGGCCCGCTACGGCGTGCAGGCGATCAACCGCGCGCTGGAGGGGATCGACGGCCCGACCGTCGTGCACCTGTGCTTCGGCTACGCCGCCGTCGTCGCCGAAAAGCCCGCCGGCTACCCCTTCCTGCCCGAGCTCGGCGGCACGATCGCGAAACAAATATCCATCGAGGCGGCGCAGCCGCGGCTCGACCTCGGGGTGCTGCGGGACCTTGCAGGGAAGACGATCATGCTGGGCGTGCTGGACCTGGCCGACCCGGAGGTCGAGACCGCGGCAATCATCGCCGGCCGGCTGCGCGCCGCGCTGCGGTTCGTCGCGGCCGAAAACCTGGTGGCGGCACCGGATTGCGGCATGAAATACCTGCCGCGCGCCACCGCCTTCGGCAAGCTCAAGGCGCTGGCCGAGGGCGCGGCCATCGTCCGGCGGGAGCTGGCCGGCAGATCAGACCCGTCGTGACCGCATCGCGAGGCGCGCCCGCGTGCGCACCCGGCGCCAGACGATGCGGGCCAGTTCCCGCGTCGCCACCTGCGAAATGTCCCGTGCTGCCGGCCTGTCCATGTGCCCGGCCGACGCTGGCAGATGGATGCCGGCCTGGGGCGGCAAACGGTGCAGCGCATCAGCCTCCGCCGCCAGGCGGTGCAGCGACCGGTCGTCAAAGTCGTAGTGCCTGGCAAGCAGATCCCGGCTTGCCTCATCGCGCAGCAGCTCGCGCAACTGCATCAGTGCGACCAGCCTATAGACATGCTCCAGCGAGATCACCGGGCGGAGGAACAGGAACGCCGCCTCGATCCGCGCCGTCGCCTCCAGCGGCAGCCGCGGCTGGCGCAGGCAGTCCGCGAAGCCTTCCCGCAGCACGGCGGGCGGAACGTTCCGGAAGAAGTCCTGCGCGATGAAGAAGTGCTCGTTCAGCGTGCGGATACGGTTCGCCCCGGTGTCGCTGCTGGTATTCTCGCCCGGCAGGATGCGGAACCGCACCATGGGGCTGCGGGACACGTGGATCCCGGTCGCCTTGACCACGCGGACCCACATGTCGAAGTCCGGCAGCTGGCGCAACCGGTTGTCATAGAGCCCCACCTGGTCATAGACCGACCGGCGGATCAGCACCGAAGGGTGGCACAGGCCGTTGCCCTTCCACAGGAAATGCCGCAGCCATTCGCCCCGGCTGCGGTTCGGCTGGTCGAACACCCGGCCGAAGCTCAGGCTGCCCGGATTGATCGTTCCGCCATCGCGGTCGACGAACACGGCGCGCCCGAACACCGCACCGATCCCGGGACTGCGGTCGAGGATCGCCACCTGCTCCCCGAGCTTGCCCGCCAGCCACGCGTCGTCGGAGTTCAGGACGGCGACGTAACGCCCCTGCGCCTGCCGGATCAGGCCGTTCAGCACCGTGGCCGCGCCCTGGTTGCACCCGTGCGCCTCGAACCGGATGCGCGGGTCCGTCTGGGCCGCGACGATGGCGGGCGTGGCGTCGGAGGAACCGTCGTCGGCGATCAGGAATTCGAAGTCGGCAAAGTCCTGGGCCAGCACGCTCCGGATCGCCTCGGCGACGAACGGCGCGTGATTGTACGTTCCCATGACGACGGAAACGGCGGGTTCCGCCATCAGGACCGTGCTTGCCGGCGGCGGCGCAATTTCCGGATACAGATCGGGATGATCGGCGGGACGGCCTGGGCAGCGAGGCGTCGTCCCAGCCAGCCGAGGGCGGCCGGGATGAACGGCGGCAGGCAGGCAAGCAGGATCGTGCCGATACGCGGCAGCCACGGCCGGTACCGCGGCGACAGCCCCGGCGCCGCCTGCAGCGTCTTGCGGAGCGCCTGGAACTCGGCATCGAATACCCGGTCCAGCGCGTTGTTGTAGTGGTCGATGACGCGCAGCTGCGCCTGGATCTGCTCCGCTCGGCTCAGCCCGCTCCAGGCACCGCCGGCGTGCAGCCGATAGACCGAAAGCGGCGTGTGCAGAAAACCGATCAGCGCGTTGCGTCCGACACAGAGATTGACGCCCCAGTCGTAGACCGTGCCCCTGAACATCTGTTCCGGCATGTTCCGCAGGGCATCGGTGCGGTACATGCAGGTCGAGAAGTTGCCGATGATATTGCTCTGGATCAGCGCCCGGGCATCGAGATAGCTGTGCCCGTCGTCCGCCTGCGTACGGGCGGTGTATTGCGATGTCCGCTCATCATAGATGAAATGGTTCGCGCTGACCGCGGCGCATTCCCAATGATGGTCGAGAAAATCAAGCTGACGGGCGAGCTTTTCGGGATGGATCCAGAAGTCGTCGCCTTCCAGGATGGCAACATGCTCGGTGTCGCAGGCGGCGAATCCCCGCAGGTAGTTGCGGGTAATGCCAAGCGTCTCGGCGTGGTCGAGGAAGCGGACCGGCGGCGCCCGTTCGCCGGCCCGGGCGAACGTCTCCGCAATGACCTGCCGCGTCGCATCGGTCGATGCGTCATCGGCCACGATCACCTGGAACGGCTCGTCCAGTCGTTGCCGGATGATGCTCTCGCAGGCCTGCCTGACGTACCGCTCATGGTTGAAGGTGACGAGCAGTACGGTCAGCCGTGGCGCACGGTTGGCGGGCAAGGAGCCTGTCATGGCATGACCCCTCAGGCGGCGTCCCTTTGGATCGCCCGCGACACGAGGTCCGAGATCATATCCACCTCCTGCAGTGACAGCGTGTGATACAGCGGCAGGCATAGCACGCGCGGCGCGATATCATCACAGACCGGCGTGCCGGCGCGCCGGGGAACGAACGGCAGCGTGCTGAGCGACGGATAGAGATACCGGCGCGGAAACACCTGGTGTGCGTTCAGCGCCGCTGTCGCCTCGACCAGCGCGGCCTCGGAGCGGAAAATGATCGGATAATAGGCATGGTTGTGGTCGCAACCGGGCGTGATGGCCGGGCGCCGCACCGCCGCGTAGCGGAGATTCTCGGAATACCGGGCGGCCAGGCGTCGGCGCTGCGCCAGGATCGCGGGCACATGCGGCAGGTTGCACAGCCCCATCGCCGCATGCAGTTCCGAGTTCTTGCCGTTGATGCCGGGCAGGTCGAACGCATTGGGACCGTTGTGGCCGAAATTGCGCATCGACGCGACGCGCTGCGCGATCGCGGGATCAGCGGTGATGACCGCCCCGCCCTCCACCGTATGGAACAGCTTGGTCGCATGAAAGCTGGCCGCCGTGACGTCGCCGTAGGCGCAGAGCGGGCGGCCCTTGTAGCCCGCCCCGAAGGCGTGCGCGGCGTCGAAGATCAGCCGCAGCCCGTGCCGTTGTGCGATCGCCTGCAGACGCTCGACCGCGCAGGCGTTGCCGAACGTATGGACGGCCAGGATGGCCGTGGTCCGGGCGGTAATGGCAGGCTCGACCAGGTCGGGATCGATGTTGAGCGTTTCGGGATCGATATCGACCATGACCGGCGTGAGCTTCTCCCACAGCAGGCTGGAGGTCGTGGCGACGTAGCTGAACGGGGTGGTAATGACTTCGCCGCGCAGGTCGAGCGCCTGGAACGCGAGCTGCAGCGCGAGCGTGCCGCTGGTGACGTACAGCAGATGTTCGACGCCCAGGTACTCCCGCAGACGCTCTTCCAGTTCAGCGACGAGCGGGCCGTGGTTGGTCAGCCAGCCACGGTCCCAGATCGCCTGCACGTATTTCTGGTAGTCGGCGAGCGGCGGCAGAAAGGGTTTTGTGACAGTAATCATCCGATCGCGCTGCTATGAAATGTCGAAACACAATGAATGCCGTTGCGTCCCCCGATCAGCACGTCGGCTCGGGCAATCTGCGCGGCCGTGGTTAGGCGGCCGAAGCGGGCTGCGCCGCCTGGCCGCCGGCCATGGTGTACATGGAACGTACCGGCAGCGCCATCAAAATGTAAAGCCTCGGCCGGGGCGCGTCCGCCGCCGCGCCCCGGCCGGCCAGGCTACGCCGGTGTATTGGCGTGGATCGATGCGTAGGCGTTACCGTCGATCTGGTTGTAGCTCACGGTCAGCTTGCCGTTGCTCACATCCGCCATAGTGTAGCCGGCCAGGGTGATGCCGATGGCAAGCGTGCCGGTGTTGGGGGTGTACACGCCGGTCAGGCCCTTCGCGCCGTCGGCGCCGTACGTGTCGCCGATCCATTGCAGCGTGAAATCCTGCGCCGTGAGCCCCCAGATCGTAACGTTGTCGCCGGCGTGGAAGTTGACCACCGTGGACCAGGAGTTCTGTGTCGCACCGCGGGCATCGATATAGTTCTGGTCGATCCCCGTGCCGTCGATCAGGAAGCTGCTGTTCGCGTAGCAGTCCAGCACGTTGTTGCCGTTGGCCGCCGACACATCGATGCCCGCGATGAGCGGGTTCTTCTGCCCCAATTGTCCGACCTGGATGAAGACGTTCGGCGTCTGGGCCTTGACCATCACCTGGTCGGTGGTCGGGAAGACGTACTGGCTGGTCAGCCCGGCGACCGGCCCGTTGTACGGCACGCCGGCGACAGTGGTGACCTGCTTGGTCGTCGAATCATCGACCGTGAACTGGCCGGATGTCGCCGCCGCCGACCCCACGGTGATGATCGAGCCGCTGGCCGTGAACGAATCGGAGGCCATGTCGCCCGCGACCTTCAGCGTCGCGACCGTCGCGGTACCGTTGCTGATCACCAGCGTGCCGTTGTTGTCCACGGCACTGGTGGCGGTCATCCCCTGCAGGATGATCCTGTCGCCGATTTTCGCATCGATGGTGCCCAGGAACGCGCCGGCCTGGGCCAGCACCAGCGTGTCATCGCCGTTCATGACGATGTTCTGGCCGGCCGCCACCGTGCCGACCATCAGCGTGCCGCCGGTTGCGACCACCGTCCCGGCCTTTTCGTCGTGATCGAACACCACGCTGCCTGTGCCGCTCAGCGCGCCGGCGATGTCCAGCACGGTCGCCTTCGTCGTGCCGTCCGCCAGCACGCCCGCGAGTACGTCGATCGTGCCGTTGTTCACCACCGCGTTGGTGATCGTGCCGGTCCCCTGCAGGATGCCGGCCACCGTCAGCCCGCCCAACGTCACGGTGCCGGCCTGCAGGTTCAGCATGCCCTGCGCCTCGACCGTCAGTGATTGCGTCGTGCTGTAATTACGCCCGTTCAGCACATCCAGCGTGCCGCGCGCGCCGATGTCGTTCAACGTGGCTTCGATCCCGATATAGGTCGAGGTTGCCGTCTGCCACTGGTATATCTGCGCATTGGGACCATCCAGCGTCAGCTCGGTCCAGCCGATGAAGCCGAGCGTTGCGGTCGATTCGATCGGCGGGCCCTGCATCTTGGTGATGTCGACATTCAGGCCTTGCAGCGTGCCGCCCAGTTCGATGACCGAGTCGGGGCCCACCGAGGAGTAGATGCCATCGGT
>DASQVN010000445.1:0-2059 GCA_035640755.1 Rhodopila sp. | reverse complement strand
ATCATGTGCAGCCCCATCATCATCATCCGGGCAACCCAGAAGAAGATGATGTCGAAGCCGGTGACCAGCACATCGCCAGGGTAGTAACGTTCAAGCTCTTTCGTCCGCTCGGGCCAGCCGAGGGTGGAGAACGGCCAAAGGGCCGAACTGAACCAGGTATCGAGGACATCCTCATCCTGCGCCAGCGTCTCGTCACGGCCGTAGTGCGTGCGGGCCTGTTCGGCAGCGGCGGCTTCATCCTTGGCGACGAACACCGTGCCGTCGGGGCCGTACCAGGCAGGGATGCGATGGCCCCACCAGAGCTGGCGAGAAATGCACCAGGGCTGGATGTCGCGCATCCAGGCAAAGAAGGTGTTCTCCCACTGCTTCGGCACAAAGACGGTCCGTCCGGTCTCCACCGCCTCGATGGCGGGCTTCGCCAGCACCTCGGCGTTGCAGTACCACTGGGTGGTCAGCAGCGGCTCGACCGGCACGCCGCCGCGGTCGCTATGCGGCACCTGATGGACGTGCGGCTCAATCCGTTCCACCAGCCCCAGCCGCTCCAGCTCGGCCACAATGGCGGAGCGGGCGGCGAAGCGGGCCTGGCCCGCCAGGGTGCGGAGGAAGCCAGGGTCGGCGACACCCGGCACCGCCGCCATGGCGTCCTCGATCTCGGCCAGCGTCACATTGGCCTGGCGGTCCAGCACCGAGGGCATGGGCAGGCCGTGGCGTCGGCCGACCTCGAAATCGTTGAAATCGTGCGCCGGCGTGATCTTCACCGCGCCGGTGCCCTTTTCGGGGTCGGCGTAGGTATCCGCGACGATCGGGATCGACCGGCCCACCAGCGGCAGGACGGCGCGCTTGCCGATCAGCGCAGCCAGCGTCGGATGCTCGGGGTGGACGGCCACCGCGGTGTCGCCGAGCATGGTTTCCGGGCGGGTGGTGGCGACGGTGATGAAGCGGCCGGGCTCGCCTTCGATCGGATAGTGGATGTGCCAGAGGGAGCCTTTGACCTCACGGTTCTCCACCTCGAGGTCGGAGATCGCGGTCTGCAGCTTGGGGTCCCAGTTGACCAGGCGGCGGTCGCGGTAGATCAGGCCTTCGTTGTAGAGGGTGACGAACACCTCCTTCACCGCGGCCGACAGACCCTCGTCCATGGTGAAGCGCCCGCGCGGCCAGTCGAGCGAAGCGCCGAGGCGGCGGAGCTGGCGGGTGATGGTGCCGCCGGATTCGGCCTTCCACTGCCAGACCCGCTCGATGAAGGCGTCACGGCCCATCCGGCGGCGGTCCTTGCCCTCGGCCGCGAGTTCGCGTTCGACCATCATCTGGGTGGCGATGCCGGCATGGTCGGTGCCGGGCTGCCAGAGCGCGTCGCGGCCCTGCATCCGGCGCCAGCGGATCAGCGTATCCTGCAGCGTGAACGTCAGCGCGTGGCCCATATGGAGGCTGCCGGTGACGTTCGGCGGCGGAATCATGATGGTGAACGGCTGTGCGTTCGAATTGGGATCGCAGGCGAAGCGGCCGCTCGCTTCCCAGCCTTCGTACAGAACAGGTTCCACCTCATTCGGTGCGAACCGGCTATCCAGTGTCATTCATCCTCTCCCGCGGCCGGGGCGGCACTCCCCCGTTGACACCCCCCGTTGGCGCTCCCCCGGGGGCACTCAGGGAGCAGCCCGGCCCACGACCTTCTCGATTTCCGCCCGGACCAGCGCGTCAACCATCGGGGGCAGGTTGAGGTCCAGCCAGGCTTTCAGCATGGGCCGCATCTCCGCCCGGACGAGCTGATCCAGGATCGATGGAAGCTGCGCATCAAGCCATGCCTTCAACATGGTGCGCAACTCCCCGCGCACCATATCCTCGAGCGTCGGGCCACCGGAATAGACCGGTGTCTGCCGCCCGGAGGAGAGGGTGCGTACCAGGCTGCCGAGGGAGGTTGCCGCGGCAGCCGCAGTCTCGGGTGCGACGAGTTCGGCGGCCGGTCGGTCGATTGCCGGCCTTTCTTCGGGCGCGGCGGGAGGTGTCTCGGGCGTGGAAGCCTCCTGTTTCGGCACGAGCGGGACGGCCGGCTCGGACGCCCGCG
>DASQVN010000444.1:0-13564 GCA_035640755.1 Rhodopila sp. | reverse complement strand
ACCTGGAACGACCGCCATGGGCGCGAGCGGACCTTTGTATGACCGGCCCTCTATGTCCGTTCTCCACCCCGAGCGGCTGCTCGGGGAACCGTAGCCTGCCTCCAAGGAGTCGCGGGACCGGAGAATCGCCCGCGCAACCGGTCAAAACCTCTTTGCAGAGGTACTAGGGCCCACTGACATGCCGCGGCCGTGCGAGGGGTGTGAGCGGCGGCAGGGGGGCGATTTCGCCGACCATGAAGAGGTAGACGGCGGCACCGAGGACGCAGAACGCGCCGGCCACGGTCAGCGGGATCGCGAATGATCCGCTGGTGATGGTCAGCATCACACCGGTGAAGGTGGTGGTGACGATGCCGGCGAGGTTGGAGGCGAAATTCTGGATGCCGCCGATCGAGGCGACATGGGCCGGCGTCGGCGCGACGTCACCGGGCAGCGACCAGATGCTGGCGGCGGTGAAGGCGAGGCTGCCGTAGGCCACCGCGAAGCAGGCAAGCGCGACATAGACGTTCGGCGCGAAGGCAGAGACGGTGATGACCGAGGACAGCAGCATGCCGCCGACCAGGCAGGTCTTGCGGGCGGCGGTGAGGCTCCAGCCGCGGCGGTACAGCCAGTCGGAGACGATGCCGCCGAACCAGCCGCCGGGGATCGAGATCAGGCCGGGGAGGAGGCCGAGGGTGCCAAGCTCCTTCAACGAGAAGCCGCGCGCCTTGACCAGGTAGGTGGGGAACCAGGTGATGAAGAAGTAGATCACGAAATTGAGGCAGAAGAAGCCGATCATCATGCCCCATATGGTGCGGTATCGGAACAGCGAGGCCCAGGACACCTTTGGTCCGGTCTTGACGGTTTGCTGGCGCTCGGCCCGCAGGCGTGCAAGCTGTTCGGGGGTGACCGAGGCATGATGCTCGGGGTCGCGGTAGATCGCGATCCAGACCACGGCCCAGGCGAGGCCGAGGGCGCCGGTGACCACGAAGGAGGTTTCCCAGTTGAAGGTGGCGATCAGCCAGGCGACCAGCGGCAGCGAGAGGGCTGCTCCGATGCGTGAGCCGCTATCGAAGATGCTGGAGGCGAGGGCGCGTTCCCGGTTCGGGAACCAGTTGGCGGCGACCTTGGCCATGGAGGGGTAGGCGCCGGCCTCGCCGACGCCCAGCAGCAGGCGGCAGCCCATGAGGGCGGCGGTGCTGCGTGCCACGGCGGTGAGGGCGGTGAAGACCGACCACCAGGCCACGGCGATGGTCATGGAGATGCGCGCGCCGACCCGGTCGGCGAACCAGCCGAACGGCATCTGCATGAAGGCGTAGGTCCAGAAGAAGCCGCCGAGGATGACGCCCATGGTGGCGGCGTCGAGGCCGAGCTCCCGCTGCATGGTCGGTGCGGCGACTGCGAGGTTGGCGCGGTCGACGTAGTTGATCGTGTTGGCCAGGCAGCACATCACGATCATCAGCCAGCGGGCGGCGGGCATGGTCGTTCCCTCGATGATTGTTGTTGTAGCGATTGTTGTTGTAGCGGCTGGGCCGGGCCAGGGTTGCATGCCGGTGCCGAATCTCGGGGGCCGAGTCTCGGGGCGCCGGATCTCTGGGCGCCGAATCTCAGTCGGGCTGCCGCGGCCAGTGGTAGGGGCTGCGCGGGGGCGGGGTCCAGGCGCGGGGCGGGGCAGCGGGGCGGTAGATTTCGATCAGGAGGGGGTGGCAGCGCGCGGTGTCGCTGGAATGTTCGGCGGCGCAGTCGCCGCCGGGGCAGGCGGAGAGGGCGCCGATCAGGTCGATCTCGGCGAAGCATTCCAGGAAGTCGCCGGGCCGGACGGGGCTGGCCTTCATGAAGTACTGGCCGGTGTCACGGGTGAAGCCGGTGCACATGAAGACGTTCAGCACGTCGTGCACGGCGGGTTCCGCCTCGGCCGGCGTGCAGGCCAGGCGCTGCGCGAGGGCGCGGGTCAGGTTGGAGTGGCAGCAATGATGATAGTCCTGACCCGAGAGCAGCCGGTGCGTATACGGATCGCAGCGGGTGCCGATGACGTCGTGCACGGCGCCGCCCCATTCGTCGATACCATACCAGCCCAATGTGTCCTCGGTGATGGTCGCCATGGGGCGCAGGTGGGGTAGGGAGGACCAGAGCCGATCACCGGTCGAGACGTGGGTGCCGTGCAGGGCACGGGTCTTGCCGGAGAAGAAACGTTCCCCGAGGTCGTGGGCATGCCAGAGATTGAGGTCGCCGACCTGCGGCCCCTCGATGCTGACGATGCGGAAGAAGCAGCCGGCGGGGACGTCGAAGCAGCGGGCTTCGCGGGGCGGGATACGAAGTTCGTGGGTCTTGCGCCAGTTGGTCCGTGCGGCGCGGTAGACGTCGAGGTCCGAGCGGGGCAGGGTGTCGGTCGGGTAGCAGATAACGGGTGCGATGCGGCGGAGGGCGGCGGCGTCGGGTGGCTCCGGCGCCGGGGCGGGGTCCGGCATGGTGCTGCTCAGAACACGATCAGCTTGTCGACACCGCGGTCGCGGTCGGCCGGGGCGTCCCAGTCCAGCGCCGGGCCGAGGGGGACGATGCGGGTCGGGTTGATCTGCCGGTGGCTGACGTAATAATGGTTCTTGATGTGAACGAAATCGACGGTCGGCGCGACGCCGGGAAGCTGGTAGATGTCGCGGGCGTAGGCCCACAGGTGCGGGTAGTCGACGATGCGCCGGATGTTGCATTTGAAATGGCCGTGATACACCGCATCGAAGCGCACCAGCGTGGTGAACAGGCGGATGTCGGCCTCGGTCAGCACGTCGTCGCAGAGGAAGCGTGAGCGCGACAGCCTCTGCTCCAGCCAATCGAGGGTTTCGAACAGCGGTCGGACCGCGCCCTCATACGCGGCCTGGGTGGTGGCGAAGCCGGCTTTGTACGCACCGTTGTTGAGCGTGTCATAGACGCGCTGGTTGACGGCATCGATCTCGGCGCGCAGCGGCTGGGGATAGTAGTCGCCGGGCTTGGCGCCGGCCTGGTCGAAGGCCGAGCCGAGCATGCGGAGGATTTCGGCGGATTCGTTGTTGACGATGGTCTGGGTGTGTTTGTCCCAGAGCACCGGGACGCTGACCCGGCCGGTGTAGGTTTCATCGGCGCGGGCGTAGATCTCGTGCAGGTACTGGCTGTTGTAGACGTTGTCGGGGATGACGCCGGGGCTGGGGGCGAAGGTCCAGCCGTTCTCGGCCATCAGCCAGTGGGTGACGGAGATAGGGATGATCTCCTCGAGCCCCTTGAGGGCGCGCATGATCAGGGTGCGGTGCGCCCACGGGCAGGCGAGCGAGACATAGAGATGATAGCGGCCGGGCATGGCGCGGAAGCCGTCCTGCCCGGTGGGGCCGGGCCGGCCGTCCGGGGTGACCCAGTTGTGGAAGGCGGTTTCGCTGCGCTCGAAATGACCATCCTTCGCCCGTTCCGGCTCATGCTGCTGCCAGACCCCGTTGACGAGCAGACCCATGCAGTTCTTCCCCCTGTCGTGTCACTGCCTGTCATGACCGCCCGCGGCGTGGTGGTGGCGAGCCGGGCGATGCGGCATGTCAATCAGCCGTGTACGTGTTCATCCCACCGGGCGACGGCAAGGGGTGGGAGCGTTGAGCGCGTGATTCACGGTTTCCGACGTTCCGCCGCAACCGATCACGCGCTAGTGGGACGCGGCAAACCGCTTCGTGGTGGGGCGGGCGGCGATTTCGTTGACCAGCTTGCGGGTCATGGCCTCGCCGAAGGTGTGGAAGTCATGCACCTCCACGACGAAGCTGCCCGGGCCGCCGGTGACATTCTCCCGATAGTAGTTGGCGAGGCCGCCCGGCGGCTGGACATGGGCGAAGGTCCAGGAGACCGGATGCTCGTTGATGATGGCGAGGCCATTGATGGTGGTGCCGGCCTTCAGCGCGTCGTCGCGTGCGTCGGCGACGTCGCGCCCGGCGTTGTTGGTGCCGTCGCCGCAGACGTCGATGACGCGGCGGGCGGCGGTGATGCCGGATTCGCCCAGAAGCTGCACCGCCTGGTCGATGCCGGCGCTGATGGCGGTGCGGCCCCAGAATGAGCGCGGCGCCTCGGCGAGCTGGCTGGTGAAGGCCTGAGCCGAGGCGTTGTCATGGATGACGGTCCAGTCCAGCACGGTCTTGACCTCGAAGCTGCTGGCGAACTCGACATAGGCGACGGCGATCCTGCCGTTGGGGCCGCCCCGGATCGCCTCCAGCACCTTGGGGTCGGTGAAGGCGGCGGTGTAGCCGTCCTTCTCCAGCTTGTATTCGCTGTCGTCGATGCTGCGGGACACGTCGGTCACCAGCACCAGCGCGACATCGACATCCTCGGCGTATGATGGCCGGAGCGGGAGCAGGGACACGATGATCCCGCCGGCTAGGAGCCATGTGAACCGCCGCATGGGAGCAGCCCTCCTGTGACCGCGATCTGATATGCGGCACGCGGGTTCGTCAAAGAAAATTCGCTTGGGGAAACCCGCTGGGGGCTCGCGATGGCGGGGGCGGAGGTGAGATTCGCCGCCTGTGCCAGCACGCCGTGGGTTACTGGCTGGCCCAGACGATGCGGTGGATCCATGCGACGTTGGCCAGGTCGAAGCTGTAGTCGGGGTGTTCGGGGTTCAGGCTCTTCAACTCGACACGACGCGCGGATCGGCGGGTGAGTTGCTTGGCCATGACCTCGCCGCCCGCGGTGCGGACGACGACCCGGTCGCCGCGGCGGATCGGGGCGGAGGGGGAGACGATCACCAGGTCGCCGTCGCGGAACACCGGTTCCATGGAATCGCCGCTGATTTCCAGCGCGTAGGCGTTCGGGTCGGCGATCTCGGGCAGGCTGACCTCATCCCAACCACCGCCGACCGGGAAGCCACCGTCGTCGAAATAGCCTTCGCTGCCGGCCTGGGCGAAGCCGATCAGCGGCACGCGGCGGGTGATGCTGCGGGAGATGCCGCCGCTGCTGAGCGCACGCGCGCCGGAGACGAGGGCGGTGAAGCTTTCCAGCGAGGCGCCGGTGGCGTCCAGCACCTTGGCGACGCTTTCGGTACTCGGCCAGCGGGCGCGGCCGTCGGGCATGCGGCGCTTGGAGGGGTTGAAGGTTGTCGGGTCGAGACCCGAGCGCTTGGCCAGGCCGGAGGCGGACAGGCCGTTTTCCGCGGCGAGCGTGTCGATCGCGCGCCAGATATCCTCATGCTTCATCGACAGGCTCCTGCATGGTGCTGCGTCGGCCGTGGCGGCCGGGCGAGGCGGTGAATCCGAATGGGGAGGATTATCCTAGGAAATGGTGCCGTTGAAAATAGGAAAATGAACCATATTTACGTGCAATCGTACGCAACCTATGGTTATATTTGTTTCGGTCCATCATTTATGTCGTCTGATGAAGAAGGTGACGCCATGCCGTTTGCCACCCGCACGCTCCAGACTGCCGCCGCCACGCCGCCAGCGCGGGCCCTGCCCGCCACGCCGCCAGTGCTGCGGGCCCTGCCCATTGCGCCGGCGCGAACGCCCGCCGGCACCGCGATGGGCAACACGCAGCCGTTTGGGTCGGCCGAGGAAGCCTGGATCTGGACCATGGCGGCGCTAATCGCGCGGCGGGAGGGGGCGCGCTACAGCGCGGGCAAGGGGACGGTCGGGCGTCCGTGCGATCCGGATGACGTGGTGCGCTGCCTGGACAGCCTGTACCGGCAGCGGCGGATCGACCTTGCGCATGCCCGGGTGCTGCGCATCTGGGGCGAGCGGCAGTTGCCGCCCAGCGTGACGGTGGCGGCGGAACGCCAGGACCGGCGGTTGTGGGTGGAGGCGCTGCAGCGGCTGGAATGGTTGCTGCGGGTCAAAGGCATTGTTGCCTAATTTTTTGCAACGTTAGGAATTTTATCGTTGACACGCAGCCGCATTTTGTCATAGGTTCCGCTCATCAACGGGCGACGTGCGCCCGTCGATCAGTTTCTCTCCTGCAACCGACTGCCGCTGTCTTCGGACAGCGGCTTTTTTTATGAAGGAATGCCGCATGGCCTTCGCCATCCGCAATCTCTCGGTCCTGGCCTACGCGAACGGCTTCACCCTGTGGCACTACAAGTCCACCAAGGACGGGCTGGAGACGATTTCCGGCAACAACTACCTGCGCGGCGCCAGCGACATGCTGAAGGCCGGCGACATGATCATGGTGACCGCGGCGGACGGCGCCCGCATCCTGTGCGTCACGCTCGCCGATGTCGACACGGTGGTCACGGCGCCGCTGTCGTAGCGCCGGGATCCGTAGTGTCCCGGGCACCGCGGGCGATCTCGGTCCCATGCCGCATCCGGCCGGCCGGCGTGATGGTGAAACGGCCATCCGGACGGCGTGCGCACAAGCCCATTTCCGCCAGGCGCCGCAGACATGCGCCATCGGGCACATGGTCGGGCCGGCCCGCCGCATCCGCCAAGTACAGCCGGTGCAGCGCCGCTCGGCAGCAGGTTTCCAGGTAGGGTTGGTTCCACACAGCCGCAACTTCGGTCTCTCGCGCGCCCGAGACAAGCCCCAACCGGGCAAGATGGGCCGGGGCAAGCTGGGGCAGGGCAAGGCTGGGCGATGGGGGCCGCCCCGACGCAATCTTCGCCGTCGTTCGGACGGTGCACTCCAAACGACTGCCGACGACGGGAAACATTCCTAGATCATGCTTGAATTTCTTGCTGTATTCCGCGCCTGCCTGGACATCGTGCTTCATCTCGGTCGCCGCTCGAGCCGGCGGCTGGTGCAACCGATCCTGACCGCCGCCTGCCTGACCGGGGTGTATTCCGCGGTCCACATGACGCAGGAGGGCGGCGTGCTCTCGGGCCTGCGGGTGGCATTCCTGGAGAATGAGACGATCCGCTCGGAGCGCCGGCGGATCGAGGAGCAGTCGATCCTGCAGGCCGAACTGCGCCAGTTCGCGGCGGCGAGCAGGCTGATCGATCAGCTTCTACGCGCGTTGCTGGTCCGTGCCTCGGGGGCCTCGCGCGTGCATTTCGATGTGATCCACAACGGGGTGACCGGGCTCACGGGTACCGGCCTGCTGCGGTATGACCTGGCGAACAGCGTCGCCGGCCCGGGCCGCGCGGCGGGGGAGGCGGTGGTCAACCAGCCGCTGTCGGATTGGAGCTCGTTCCTGCCGGTGCTGCTGGCCGGGCGGTGCAGCTTTCTCCATTCGGCGGAGCTGCGCGCACCGGCGTTGCAGGCGCGCTATGACGCGATGGGGGCCGCGGCGATGCTGGTGTGTCCGGCCGCCGATGTACAGGGGCGCGTCCTCGGCGCGATCTTCGTCTTCTGGGACACGAATGATCCGATCCCGGACGAGGCTGCGCTGCATGACCTGATGGCCGATGCCCGGCACCTGGGTGGACAGGTGGCGGCGATCCTGGATCTGCGCGGGCCGCCGCCGTGGGTGCATACCGCCACGGGCGAGTGACGGTGACACCTTTCGGCAGCCGGCGGTTGCGGGCATATAGCGCAATCCGCTGATGTTGGCCCGTGCAGCGGTGCGGATCGCGCTACTGGTTGAGTGCGCGGTGCGCGGTTTCCGACGGGTCGCCGCAACCGATCACGCGCTGGTGGAGCGCGTGGTTCACGGTTTCCGACGTTCTGCCGCAACCGATCACGCGCTAAGTCCGGCCGCATGAATTTCCTGTCCGGTTCCGCCGTCCGCCTGCTGCGCCTGCTTGATCCCGAGCGGGCGCATACGCTGGCGATCAAGGCGCTTTCCTGGGGGTTGGGCGCGGGTGCACCGCCAGCGGACGACCCGATGCTGGCCGTCGAGGCGCTGGGGCTGCGCTTTGCCAACCCGATCGGGCTGGCGGCGGGATTCGACAAGAATGCCGCAGCCGGCCCGGCGCTGCTGCGGCTCGGCTTCGGCTTCGTCGAGACCGGATCGGTCACGCCCAGGCCGCAGGCCGGCAACCCGAAGCCGCGCCTGTTCCGGCTGAGCGAGGATGAGGCGGTAATCAACCGCCTCGGGTTCAACAACCTTGGGCTGGATGTCTATATCCGCAACCTGGGCGCGCTGCGCGGACGGGATAATCCAGGGGGGACGACCCCGTTGGGAGCCAATGTCGGCATCAACAAGGAGGGGGCGGACCCGATCCGCGACTATCCGGCGCTGATCCAGGCGGTGCGGCCGCTGGTCGACTATGCGGTGATCAACGTCTCCTCGCCGAATACGCCGAACCTCCGCGACCTGCAGGCCGAGGCGCATCTGCGCGCCATCCTGCGGGCGGTGGCACCGGTGCGGGGGCAGTTGCCGGTGCTGGTGAAAGCGGCGCCCGACCTGTCGGCCGATGGGCTTGCCGCGGTGGTGGAAACCTGCGTGCAGGAGGGGGCGCAGGGGCTGATCGTCGGCAACACGACGATCTCCCGGCCGGCGGGGTTGCGCTCCCGCCACGCGGGTGAGGCCGGGGGGCTGTCGGGGCGGCCACTGTTTCCGCTGGCGACCGCGATGCTGGCACGCGCGAGCCTGCTGGCGCGGGGGCGGCTGTTGCTGATCGGCACCGGCGGCATCTTCAGCGGCGCCGATGTGCTGACGAAGCTCCAGGCGGGCGCTTCTTTGGTGCAACTCTATACCGCATTTGCGTATCATGGCCCGTCCCTGCTGCCCCGCCTGAAGGCGGAACTGCGGACCGCGCTGCATCAGGCCGGGTTCGCAACCGTAAGGGACGCTATCGGCACACGCGCGAACGAACTGGCGGAGCGCCTGTAATGGAACATTTGTCTGGTTTCGCCCCATTGGCGGAACGTTATGAGGGATTTATTCTTGACCTGTGGGGCGTGATCCATGACGGGATCAATGCGTTCCCGCATGCCGTCGATTGCCTGCGGCATCTGCGCAATGCGCGAAAACGGACCCTGCTGCTGTCGAACGTGCCGCGCCCGAACGAGTCGGTGCAGTCGGCGATGCGGCGCATGGGCATCGACGACGAACTGTACGGCGGCATCCTGACGAGCGGGGAGGCGGTGCGCCTCGCCCTGCAGCGCCCGCCCGACCTGTGGTGGGCCGAGTTGGGCACGCGGGTGTATCACTTGGGGCCGGAGCGGGACCGCCCGGTGCTTGAGGGGCTGCCGCTGACGCTGGCTGCTCGACCCGCCGAGGCGGACTTCGTGCTGAACACCGGTCCGGACGACCTGCGCAGTCCCACCGAGCTCACCCCCTATCTGCCCGAGCTGGAGGAGTCCGCGCGGCATCGCCTGAAGATGATCTGCGCCAACCCGGACCTGGAGGTGATCCGCGGCGGCGTGCGCGTGCTGTGCGCCGGCGCGCTGGCGGTGTGCTACGCGGAAATGGGCGGTGACGTGCGTTCGCTGGGTAAGCCCGATCCGGCGATCTACCAGCCGGTGCTGGAGCGCCTTGACCTGCCGCCCGAGCGGGTTCTTGCGGTTGGCGATGCGCTGCGGACCGACATTGCCGGCGCGGCGGGGGTCGATCTGGCCTCCTGCTGGGTGCTGGACGGCATCCACGGGGCGGACCTGCTGGGTCCGGACGGGCGGTTCGATGATGCCCAGGCCGAGGCGGCGGCGCGGCAGGCGGGGCTGGCGCCGATTGCGACGCTGCCGCGGTTTGCGTGGTAGGCGAGGGCTGTTTGTTGCTGTGGCAGCCGTTACGAAACGGCTGCCGCGGCGGCACCAGGTGACGTCGTGGAAGGTGGCGCTGAGGCCAGCCCTGGGGCCACCGTGACGGGGTGGCGTTACGGTGCGGGGGCCTCGGATGCCAGCTCGCGGCCGTTGGGCTCGACGCTGGCGCGGAGTTGGCGCAGCAGGATCTGGAGTTCACGGATGGTGAACGGCTTGCGCAGCAGGCCGGCGAGTTCGCCGCTCTGCACATCGGCCTCGGACAATTCGGCATAGCCGGTTACCAGCGCGATCGGCGCGGTGATGCCGCGGTCGCGCAGCGCACGGGCGAGCTGCAGCCCGTTCATTCCCGGCATGGCATAGTCGAGCAGGATCATCCGCGGCGGCGGTGCGAGCTTGTCCAGCAGCGCCAGCGCCTGCTCGCCGCCGGCTGCCTGGGCGACCTCGAAGCCGAGGTCACGCGCCATTTCCACGGTGACCTGGCGGACCGCATGATCGTCATCCACGACGAGGATGAGTTCATTGCGCGCCGCCACGTCGACCGGCGGCGCGGACGGAGGGTCCGCATCCTCGGTTTCGGATGGAACCTCGGCGGCGGCGCGGGGCAGGCTGAGGGTGACGCGCGTGCCGGCGCCCGGTTCACTGTCGATGTGGACGGCGCCGCCGGACTGGCGCGCCAGGCCGTAGACCTGGCTCAGACCGAGGCCCGATCCGGCGCCGGGGCCCTTGGTGGTAAAGAACGGCTCGAATGCGCGCGCCTTGACCTCGGGGGTCATGCCGGTGCCGGTGTCCTCGATGCAGATCTGCACGTACTCGCCGGGCGCGAGGTCGGAAGCCCCGCGCGGCCGGCCGGTGGGGACGCGGAGGTTGCCGGTGCGGATGGTCAGGCGGCCGCCGTCCGGCATGGCGTCACGTGCGTTCAGGCACAGGTTGAGGATTGCGGCCTCGACCTGGCTCGGGTCGATCATGGCGGGCCAGAGCTGGTCATTGAGCTCGGCGACGACCTGCACCCGGCGGCCGAGCGTGCTGGTTGCGAGTGTAATCAGCTCCTGCAGCAAGGCGTTGATGTCCGTAGCGCGGGCGGCGAGGCGCTGGCGACGCGAGAAGGCGAGCAGGCGGGAGGTCAACTGGCTGCCGCGCTGCACGGCGCCGACCGCACGCTCGATCAGCCGCAGCAGTCGTTCCGTTTCAGACGATCCCCATGTCTCGTGCGCCTGCTGAACACGGCGTTCCATGAGCTCAAGGTTGCCCAGCACGGTGGCGAGCAGGTTGTTGAAGTCGTGCGCGATGCCGCCGGCGAGCTGGCCGACTGCCTGCAGCTTCTGGGCCTGGTGCAGGGCGGCCTCGGTGCGTTCGCGGCCGGCGATCTCGACCTGCAGGCGGTTGTTGGTTTCCGACAGTTCCCGGGTGCGTTCGGCGACCTGCTGTTCGAGGAAGCTGGCCTGCATCTTCCGCTCGGTTTCGCGGGCGGCGAGGCCGGCGGCCATCGCGTTGAACGACTGCGCGAGGGAGGCGAATTCCGCCCCGGCATGCGACAGTTCGGCCCGCGCGGCCAGATCGCCCTCCCGCCATCTGCGGGCGGCTCGCAGCAGGGTCTCGGTCGGGCGGTAGATGAAGCGCCGGCCGGCGATCCAGGCCAGGATCAGCGCCAGCGCCACGGCGACCGCGACGATTGCCGCATCCTGCCAGGCGGTGCGGTCGAAGTCGGCTGTGAACAGCGGCACCAGGTTGATGACGGTCAGGCCGCGCGGCGGCGTGGTGTCGGGCACGTAGGCCGCGATGAAGGTAGTGCCGTGCGTATCGCGCACCGTCTCGTCACCCGCGGTCTGGCGCTGCAGCACGGGCCGCAGCCAGTCCGGCAGCGTGCGTCCGGCCCAGGCGTCACCGTCCTGCGGCTGGCTGAGCATGGTGCCGTCGCGGTCCGCAAGGATGAGGACCGAGCGCGTGTCGCTGCCGCCTGACGGCGCCCGGGCGGCGGCCAGTTGCGCGGCGAGCCATTCGAGGTCGAGCCCGGCAATAAGCACCGTCGGGCGTGGTGTTCCGGGTCCGGCGAGATGGACGCCGACGGGCAGGAAGCGTCCGTTGCCGCCGGCCGCGGGCTGCAGCGGCCCGACGGAAAGATCCGTGGTGGCGATGATCTCATCCAGCCAGGCCTGGCGCGCGCCGGTGAAAAAGACGTCAGCGCCGTCCGATCCGCAGACGAGCGCGCCATCCTCGGGCCGCACCACGGCGAGGAAGCGATAGCGTGGCAGGCTCTGGCGCAGCGCATTCAGCCGGCCGGCGCAGTCGTCGCCCGCGCCCTCGAGCGCGGATGACCGCAGAAGGGTGGTGCCGAGCTGATGGACGCTGTCGAACATGCCGGCGAGGTTGGCGTTCGCGAGGCTGGCCTGCTGGCGGGCCTCGGTGCGGAGCTGCTCGGTGCGTTCGGCGTGCAGGTTGTACTGCGAATAGACCTGTGCCGCGACGACCGGCAGCAGGCACAGTCCGACCAGAAGGGTGAGACGTGTCGACAACCTCATGCCTGCGCCCCCCGGGATGGGGCCATGCGGGGGGCCATGCGGGGCACGGCTCGGCAGGTTTGGGCACCCGAGGCCCCGGATGATGATGTCATGTCGATCTCGTCCGCTGCCCTTCGCTGGTACAAGCATCAACTGCGAACAACCTGATACGGTTGTTATCAGCGGATAATAACAATGGCGAATGGCAAGGAACACGGTTTCGTGTCCTGAGGCGAGCGGTTGTGTCGGAAAGCGAGTTCACGAATTCGCGAGGTGACGGTATTGCGCGGGCAGCAACGATACGTGGGACTGATGGAGGGCGCGTCTGCGCCGACGGCTGCGACGGCGATTCGTTGCGGCGTGGCCCCTGGGGATGTGGGCCCTGAGGACGTCGCCCTGGGGACGTGGCCCTGGGGAACGGCCGGATGAACCCCGGTCGGGCCGGGGGACATGGCCCGGCAGCGCCGAACTGCGGCTATTTCAGGGGAACGGTCAGGCTCAAGCCGGGGGTCTGGATTGGCTTGCGGTCCTCGCTGGACTGATACCGGGAACCTGGGGCGAAGCCCATGCTGGTATCGAAACTTTTGGCCCGGTACAGGCGCACGTCGACACTCGGCTTTTGCTCGGCGATCACGGCCGGGGCGTGCGCGTCGATATCGGGCACCGGGGCGCTGTCGGCCACCGGCGGGTGCTCGGGTGGCACGGGCGGCAGCGGCAGGGTATCCGCCAGCGCGCTGCCGGCCATCAGGGTGAACAGGATGGCTGCGAGCGGTTTCATTCGGTAAGATCTCTGGCGCTGTTCAGGGGTATGCGGTGGGTTCCTCGGCTGTCGTTGGCCGGGTTGCCGGCGGGGGCCAGCAACGGGCCGGACCCGGCGGCGCGCCAAGCGTCGAGGGCCCAGCCCACGGACGGGAATGCGATGTCATTCCAGGGGATGGAGGCCGTCTCGAACAGGCGGACGTCGAGGCTTTCGGGGCCGGGCGCGAAGTGCGGCGGGGCCGGGTCGCTGAAGCGGGCGCGGAAGATGACCTGCACCTGGGAGATGCGGGCGATGGTGAAGATGCCCAGGATGCCGTCGAGGGCGATCGCCGCCTCGGCTTCCTCCCGGGCTTCACGCAGGGCGCCTTCCTCCAGCGTTTCATTCAATTCGAGGTAGCCGGCGGGCAGTGTCCAGTAGCCGCGCCGCGGCTCGATCGCGCGCCGGCACATCAGCACGCGGCCGTCCGAGACGACGACCGACCCGACAACGATCTTCGGGTTCTCATAGGCGACGTGACCGCAGGTGCCGCAGACCATGCGTTCGCGGTTGTCACCTTCGGGAATACGCCGGATGAACGACGACATGACGGGGACAGTGCCGTGTCATGGTTCCCCGATCAAGCCAGTTCAACCGGCGTGATGCGGCGGCGGCGTGCGAGTATGTGGGCTGTGGCCGCCGAGCACCGCTTCGCTTACGGCCGACGGGACGGCCGGCGCAGCGCGCCAGACTGGGCGCCAGACGGGGCACCAGACGGGGCACGGGAGGG
>DASQVN010000443.1:0-4089 GCA_035640755.1 Rhodopila sp. | reverse complement strand
GCACCACCGTCTCACCGTCGCAGGCGAAGCGGAAATGGCCGGGCTCGATGATGCCGGCATGGACGGGCCCGACGGGGACCTGGTGCAGCGCGGCGCCCTCAACGGGCAGGAAGTCGTAAGCAGCGGGCGGATCGTCGGACCAACGGCCGTGGTCGACCCAGGGGCGCGGGTCGGGCAGGTCCACCGCCTTGATGCCGAACAGGTCCTGCGCGGTACGCTCCAGCCGGATGGCGGGGGCATGCTGCCGGCCGATCGAGGGGCAGCGCAGGTCGGGACAGGACAGCGAGAAGACACCGACCTCACGCCCGGACATGATAGCGAGATGGACGACGCCAGGCTCACCCCAGAGGGACAGCAGCGTAAGATCGCCGCCTGCCAGGGCGCGGCCGAGCTCGGCCCAGGTGGCGTCGTTCACCACGACCCGCGGCCAGGGACGGTGGGCGGGAACGGGCGTACCCGCGGCAATGAGGGGTGCGAGGCTCATCCGAGTTGCGCCGCCACGTGCTGGAACCATGCCACGAGCGGCGGCGGCAGCCAGACGCCGGCCAGCAGCACCAGCGCGAGATGCGCGAACATCGGCAGGTACGAGGCCTGGACGCGGGCGGTTGGCCCTTTCACCGGGCCGAACGCGACATTGGTCAGGTGCATCAGCAGCGCGCCGAACGCCACCAGCAGGCCGGCGGCCAGCACCAGGGTCAGGATCGGTTGTTGCGGGAAGCTGGCGGTGATGAGCAGGAACTCGCTCATGAACACGCCGAAGGGCGGCAGGCCGATGATCGCGGCGACCCCGGCCACCAGGCCCCAGCCAAGCACCGGATGCGACGTCGTCAGCCCGCCGATGTCGGCCATGCGCTGGGTGCCCTTCACCTGCGCGACATGGCCGACCGAGAAGAAGATCGCGGACTTGGTCAGGCTGTGCATGGTCATCTGCAGCAGGCCGGCGAAGTTGCCCAGCGGGCCGGCCATGCCGAACGCGAAGACGATGATGCCCATGTGCTCGATCGAGGAATAGGCAAACAGGCGCTTGATGTCCCGCCGGCGGTACAGCATGAACGCGGCGAACAGCATCGACAGCAGGCCGAGGGCGATCAGCAGCCCGCTCGGGCTGATCGCGGCCGGGTTGGCGGCCAGCAGAACCTTGAAGCGCAGCAGCGCATACAGCGCGACGTTCAGCAGCAGGCCGGACAGCACGGCGGAGATCGGCGTCGGCCCCTCGGCGTGCGCGTCGGGCAGCCAGGCGTGCATTGGCACGAGGCCGACCTTGGTGCCATAGCCCAGCAGCAGGAAGATGAAGGCGAGGTTCAGCAGCGACGGGTCGAAGCGCTGGGCATTGGCGAACAGCGTGGTCCAGATCATGCCGCCCAGCCCCTCCCCCACCACCGGCCGGGCGGCGAGATAGACGAGGATGGTGCCGAACAGCGCGAGCGCGATGCCGACGCTGCCAAGGATGAAGTATTTCCACGCCGCCTCGAGCGCCTCGGCACTGCGGTACAGGCCGACCATCAGCACCGTGGTCAGGGTGGCAAGCTCGACGGCAACCCACATCAGGCCGATGTTGTTGGCCAGCAGCGCCAGGTTCATGCCGAACAGCATGAGCTGGAACATGGCGTGATAGAAACGAAGATGCGCGGCCTTGAGATGGCCGCTCTCCAGCTCATGGCCGATGTAGCTGGCGCTGAACGCGCTGGTGGTGAAGCCTATGAAGCAGGTCAGCAGGATGAAGACGATGTTCAGATCGTCAACCAGCAGATAGGCGCCGGTCTTCGGGCGCGCCCAGAGCAGGGTCAGCGCAACCAGGAAGGCGGCCAGGCTGGCCAGCATGTTGACCATCGCCCCGGCCCGATAGCCGGGCAGCACGGCAAGGATCGCCGCGGCAAGCAGCGGGATCAGCAGGATCGCGGTGACCGGGGCGGGGGTCACGTGCGCCCCCCGCGGAACCGCTCCAGCGTGGCGACATCGACGGTGTCGAACCGCTCCCGGATGCGGAACAGGAAGATGCCAATGACGATGAACGCGATCAGGACCGAGAAGGCGACGCTGATCTCCACCACCAGCGGCATCCCGCGGGCACCGGTGGCGGCAAGCACGATCCCGTTTTCCAGCGACATGAAGCCGACGACCTGGCTGATAGCGTTGCGGCGGGTGACCATCAGCAGCAGGCCGATCAGCACCACGGAAAGTGCCAGTGCGATGTCCTCCCGCGCCACCGGGTCCGCCTGGGCGGTGAGCGGCAGCATGACCTCCAGCGAGAGGGCGACAAGGGCCATGCCGGCCAGCATCGTCAGCCCGATGCCGCCGACCGTCTCGATCTCCCGGTGCAGGCCCATGCGGTAGATCATGTGCCGCAGCGCCCAGGGGACGAAGATGGCCTTGAAACCGAGGGAGATGGCGGCGGTGATATACAGTTCCGGCGCCTCCTGGATGCGGGCCTGCCAGGCGACCGAGAGCGCCAGCACCCCGGCATGCAGCGCGAGGACGTGCAGCAGCGTCAGCAGGCGGGACTGGTACAGCATCATCAGGCTGACCAGGACGAGCGAGCCGGCGAGCAGGTGGGCGACATCGAAGGACAGCGGGTGGGTGACGGGCATCACATGCCCCTTGAGACAAACAAGAGGAGGACGCCAAGCAGGCCAAGCATGAGGGCGGCGCCGAGGAAGTTCGGGACGCGGAACACGCGCATCTTGGCGACCGAAGTTTCGGCGAGGCCGAGGGCCGCGGCACCGACGGCCATCTTCGCGAGCCACAGCGCACCACCCCAGAGGTCGGCCGCGGCGCTGGAGAAATCCTGCGCCATGCCGATCGGGACGAAGATGCACGCGATCAGGGCGATGTAGAGCGTCAGCTTCAGCGCCGAGGCGAGCTCGATCATCGCCAGGTGGCGGCCGCTGTATTCCAGCACCATCGCCTCATGCACCATGGTCAGTTCCAGGTGCGTGGCGGGGTTGTCGACCGGGACACGGCCGTTTTCGGCGATCGCGACCATCAAGAGGGCGATCAGGGCGAGGCCGAGGGAGACGCGGATGCCGGCCTGGCCGCTCAGCATGAACTCGGCGATGGTGGAAAGCTGGGTCGAGCCGGCGATCAGCGCCACGCAGAACACGATCATCAGCATGGCCGGTTCGGCGAGCGAGGCGATCATCATCTCGCGCGAGGCGCCGATGCCGCCAAAGCTGGTGCCGACATCCATGCCGGCGAGCGCCAGGGCGAAGCGGGCCGTGCCAAGCAGGGCGATGATGACGATCAGGTCGCCGGACCAGCTGAACAGCAGGTTGGCGGCGAAGGTCGGCACCAGGGCGGCGGCGACCCAGGTGGCGGCGAAAATGACATACGGGGCCGAACGGAACAGCCAGGAGGCGTTCTGGGCCAGCACCACCTCCTTGTTCAGCAGCCGGTGCAGGTCGCGGTACGGCTGGACGATGGCGGCGCCGCGGCGGCGCTGGAGCTGCGCCTTCACCTTGCGCACCAGCCCGGTCAGCAGCGGCGCGACCGCGAGGATCGCCAGCATCTGGATGAATTGTGCGGCGAGCGCCTGGATCATCGCCATAGCGTCAGCGCCAGCAGAAGGATCACCAGGGTGGCGAACACGAAGCCCAGATAGCGGCGGATCGTCAGGAACTGCAGCGGGTTGGCACGATCCGCGATCCGGTCGACGCCGCGGCCAAGCGGATGATAGAGCCCGCTCCAGACCGGGTCGATGCGGGTGTTGGCGATGCGCGCGGGGCTCGGGTCGCCGGGCGGCGGCATGACCACCTGGGTACGGGACCGGAACAATGTCGTGGCAAAGACGCGGCGCAGAGGCTGTTCGAAGCTGCCGGCCGAGTACTGCGCGCTGGCCGGCTGGCTGGGGAATCCGCAGTCCCAGGCGGGACCGCGGCGGGTCGGCCGTCCGCGGGTGAGCGCGACGGTCAGCAGCGTGCTGATCAGGATGAAGGCGAAGACCAGCAGCCCGTTGTAGCTGCTGCGGCTGGCGGCCACCGGCACGATGGTCAGCCAGGTATCGGAAAGCTGGATCGGCATGCGGGCGCCGGTCAGCATCTGGGATGCGGGCGCCATTGCGTCGATAACCGCACCCGGCACGATGCCGGCCAG
>DASQVN010000442.1:0-4841 GCA_035640755.1 Rhodopila sp. | reverse complement strand
AGCGGTCACAAGAGCATCGTTCAGCTGAAACCGTCTTTCATTCAATAGGTTTGCGGCACGCCTCCGGCACCTGCCGGACATCGGCGTTGACCTGACGGCAGTCAAGGATGACCCACGCATCATGCCGCCTCTGGCCATGGTTCTGCTGTGGATGGCGTCCGATCGGCGATATGCGCGGCCAGCACATCGGTCAGCGGCTGCGTCGGCTTGCGTCCCTTCAGCAGCAGGATGCCGACCTCGGGCAGCAGCGTCGTGATCGGCGACACCGTCACCGCCAGCCCGGCCAGCACGGGAACATGGGTTCCCGCCAGCGTCGCCGAGGTATAGTCGACCCGGTACCGCCGCCCGGCCTTGTCGAGTGTGCGCAGCGTTGCCTGGGGTTTGGCTCTGCTCTTGGCCGATGCCTGCGCGGCCACAACGCCGACCCGGCCGGGAGGGGCTGGCAGCGACACCAGCGGCGAAGCTTGCGCCGGACAAGGACCTTTCCATCAGCGGCAACTGCGTGAACCTGGAAGACGTGCTTGGCGAGGTCGAGACCGATCGTCGTTGGCTGCATGGGACGGCTCCGCATTTACGTTTGACCGTCGCCACTTTCGCGTTTTCCCCAGTCGGGTCAGCGGCCGCCGTCCACCCCATCAGTTTTGAACAAACCGTGCAGCGACCCCACGTTGGGCAGGTATACTTATGAGTTGTTGGTGCCGGCTGAGTTGTTGGTGCCGGCCTGCTCAGATGCCCGCCACGTCAGACGCTCAATCAGATCTCGGCCTCACACAGTCCGGCACAGGTTTGCGCCGATCTCGACGGC
This sequence comes from Rhodopila sp., assembly GCA_035640755.1. Lineage (GTDB taxonomy): Bacteria > Pseudomonadota > Alphaproteobacteria > Acetobacterales > Acetobacteraceae > Rhodopila. The sequence continues at coordinate 4,036 of DASQVN010000442.1, read as the reverse complement.
AATGATCTCTGGCACCTGCATATGGCGGGCAATCGCGGCGATTTCGCTCGCTGTGAGTTCGCTCATGCTCTCGCAATCGACGTAACTTAACATCATTACCTCCCTTTGTCTTTTTGATTAGGACAGGCGTGTGGCGCGGTATCGAGAGTGGATGACTTGTCGCCCTCTACTTACCACAGATTGCACAATTCCAGAAGATGCGCGGTAGGTCAATAATGCCACACCTCGTGGTTGTATGAAGATGCGACCACGCAGGAATGTTGGGGCTGCCCCGGCACGGGCAAATTCCGCTGCTGCGCAGACCGATTCCTGCCGCCATTGTGCCCAGCTTTCGCCGCGTCGTCCGACCATAGCGTTGGTGGGAGGAGCGAAAGATGCGCAACAGTGCGGTTGTATCAGCTCTCATGGGCGGCCTCAGGATGGACCGCGCCAAGTGCGCCAGCCATCCGCCTGGTCGGCCACTTGGCCTCCGATTGTAATGGTTGGCGACCAGCATGTCGCCCCCGGCACATCACTGAGGCACTTCATCAGCCGCATGCTGGGCGGAACGACCTGTTTCCCATCGGCCGCCGGGCCTGCATCGCGCCACGTCGCCCCGCCGCTCATTGATCCCGTCCGGGTGCCTGATCGGGTCATTGACGTGGCCATGGCATTGAAGCTGCACGCGGAGGCGCGCCGGATCTGGTCCATCGTCGGTTGGTGCGTGACCTTCGACGTCCGGCAACAGCCCGGCAAATATGTCGCTCGCCTGCTCGCCGGCGAACCCGTGCCCTATGTGCTGGTGGCCGATACGTTGGATGATCTCCATGCCTCGTTGCCACCGGGTCTGATGCTGCTGCCCGGGTTGCCGCCGGATCAGCCGGAGATTGTGGAGCTGTGGTTCGCTCGGTAGCCCATGAGATGGACAGGACCTCCTGGCAATCTCTGCTGAGGTGGGATCCTACCGCATGAGGTCCGCGCGCAGGACCAGACAGGCGCAACTTGCCCGCGAGCCTGGCGTTTCGCTGTGGCCACGGGAGGGAGTTGCCATGCCGAGATACACGATCCTGCCGCGGCGACGGCAGCCGGGCTATAAGCTTGAAATCGTCACTGACGAGGGTTCGCATCACACCATTCTCGGCTTTCAGAGCGAAGCCGAGGCGCAGGAATGGGCGGAGCGGGACCAGAAACTGGACCAGGTCTTCCGACCCGCGGCATCCTAGGCGCGTTCTGCCGCGCAATCGTGTTCTGGCAGTGATCCCGATAGGCGGTTCGGGCCTCTCATGACACCAGCGAGACGCTAAGCGCCCTCAACGGCCACCCCACACAGGCTTGTGCTTCTCAACATCGGGGCGCCCGGCGCTCTGTCTGCGCGGGTATAGACAGTGATGCTCCGGTCAGACGCGGCGGCTCCGGTCAGTTTCGGGGGCGCGCACCGGCCAAGAGATTTCGCCGTCGCGCTCCAGGCGTCGCTGCCCATGATGGCCGAAGGTGCGGGGCGATTCACGTTGCCAGGCTTTGGCGAAGATTGTTAACACGCCGGCATCACGGCTTCGGGAGTGCTTCGTGCCGACGCGCAACGTCAATCTCACCGAGCACCTGGCGTGCTTCATCGACCAGCAGGTGCACAGCGGCAGCTACCAAAATGCCAGTGAGGTCGTGCGCGAGGCGCTGCGCCGCTTCGAGGCGGACCTTGGCGCAGAGCGTGGCCACACCGAAGCGGTTCGGGCCATCCGCGCCGCCGTCGAACAGGGCCTGTTCGCGCCCTCGCACCAGCAGGAGGTGACAGCAACCCTGCGGCGGCTGGCGGGGGTTCAGTCGCCCGCACGACGTCGCGCCAGGCGGCCGGCCGCGCCAGGTGGCAGAACCGAATAGGCGAGCGGCCATGCCCCGAAATCCGGTCAGGAATGCCGGGCTGATGTTGCTCGCCATCAGTGTCGCCGCGCTGCTGCTTGGATTCCTCTCGTATCACCGCATCGTCCAACTTCGGGCGGCACGCGCGACGCTTCGCCAAACCTACGCTGTGATCGCCGCAACCGGCGATCTCGGCATCGCCATCCGCGATGCCGAACGCGGACAGCGTGGCTTTCTGCTGACCGGCAAGGACACCTATCTGCCGCCGTATTACCAGGGTGTCGATCAGGTGGCTCGCCTCCAGGACACGCTTCTGCGCCTGACCGCGGATGATCCTGAGCAGCAGGCGCAGCTACAGGCGCTCACCCCCGTCCTGCAGCGGAAGCTCGATGAACTGGCGCATACTGTCGAGCTGAGCCGGAACACGGGCCCGTGGTCGGCCGAGCCTCTCGTTGAGACGGATATCGGCCTGCGCCTGATGGCGGAGATCGAGGAACGCCTGGATGCCATCGAGGCCGAGGAGAAGCGTCGCCGTGCGCCACAGTTGGTCGCCGCGCGCGATGCCGATGATGCCGTGGTGCGGGCTGCCGTCGGCGGCGCTGGCGTGCTCGCGGTGTGCATTTCCCTGAGTGCGTGGTTTCTGTTTCGCACGCAGCAGGTCCACCAACGACATCAGGCGCAGGCATTGCTGCTGCAGGCCGTGCGGGCGCAGGCCGAAGCGGCTACCCATGACAGCGAGGCCAAGCTGCGGGAGCTGGTCGGCACCCTCGATCTCGCCTCGGTGTTCGTCCGCGGGATGGATGGTACTATTCGCTTCTGGTCGAAAGGTTGCGAGCACCTCTACGGCTGGACGGCGGAGGAGGCTGTCGGCCGCCATTATGGCGACCTGCTGACGGTGGAATTTCTGGTCCCGTTCCCCGACATTGAAGCCGCGCTGCTGCGGGACGGGGCGTGGAAAGGTGATCTGAGCCACCGGCGGCGCGATGGCACGGTGATGATCGTCGCGGTGCACAAGGTGTTGCGCCGGGATGCGGATGGTCATCCTGCTGTGGTGATGGAAAGCGTGGCCGATGTCACCGTGCTGCGCGCGGCGCAGGCGGCGCTCGAAGGCCTCAACAAGGATCTGGAGGCACGGGTTGCCGCAGAGGTCGCCGCGCGTGAGGCCGCTCAGGTACGCGCGGCGCAGGCGGAGCGGATGCACGCCCTGGGTCAGTTGGCCGGTGGCATCGCGCACGACCTCAACAATGTGCTGCAGGCCGTGCAGGGCAGCGCCGGGTTGATTGAGCGCAGTGCCCACAGCGTCGCAACCGTCCAGCGTCTGTCCCGCCTGGTGTTGCGCGCGGCCGATCGCGGTGCCGCGGTGACGAGCCGCCTGCTCGCCTTTTCGCGTCAGAGCGACCTGCGACCGACAGCGCTGAATGCCGCGACGCTGCTGGGTGATCTGCGCGAATTGCTCCTGCCGACCCTCGGTGCCGGGCTCGACATCCGGATCGAGACCCCAACCGAGCTGCCGCTGCTGCTCGCCGATAAGAGCCAACTTGAAACGGTATTGGTGAACCTGGCCACGAACGGCCGTGACGCCATGGCGGGCACAGGAGTGCTGACGCTGCAAGCGTCCGCCGAGGTGGTGACCAGCGAGCGCCAGCTTGGCCGGTCGGGTACGCTGAAAGCGGGAGCGTATGTGCGCGTATCGATTGTCGATACCGGCCACGGCATGGATGCGGCGACGCTGGCGCGGGTGACAGAGCCCTTCTTCACCACCAAGCCGGATGGCAAGGGGACGGGGCTGGGGCTGGCCATGGCGCAAGGCTTTGCCGAGCAAAGCGGTGGCCTGCTGCACATCGAAAGCGTGGCTGGTCACGGCACAGTTGTGTCGCTCTGGCTGCCGGCTGCTACCCACGGCTTGCCGGCCATGGTGCCGCCGCATGATGCGCAACCGGTAGTAGCCATGCCCCCAGCCACTCTGCTGGTGGTGGACGATGATGAGATTGTCCGTGACGTCCTTGCCACCAGCTTGGAGGACGCGGGCTACACAGTCCTGCGTGCGGCGGCCGGGCAGGACGCGCTGGCCTTGCTGAACGCCGGCAACACCATTGATCTGCTCCTGTCCGACTATAGCATGCCGGGCATGAACGGGCTGACGCTGATCCGTGAGGCGCAGCGCGACGTGCCCGGCCTGCCGGCGATCCTGCTGACCGGCTAT
>DASQVN010000441.1:0-5953 GCA_035640755.1 Rhodopila sp. | reverse complement strand
GCTGCTCCGACCATGTGAGCGCGAGCTTGCCGGTCAGCATCAGCTTGTTCGCGGTCAGCTCGGCTGGGTGCTGGCCTCGCATGATGGCCTGCGTGATCGCAGGCGCCAGGAAAACGAGGCGAAAAACCCGGGTGAAGTAGGACGAGGTCACGCCAAGCTCGGCTGCAAGCTCGGTGAAGGTCTTGCCCTGCCCATTCAGTACGCGATCCTGAAACCGACGTGCCTGGCCGAGCAAGCGCAGCAGGCTGCGATCTGGATCGCGTGCCCCTCTACTGCTCGGCCCCTCAATCATCAATGTTGTCTCAGCCCCGATACGCCTCAGGCGAACCGAGGCAGAAACGCGCGGGCAGGACGGCACTATTCGCGATGAAGGGGTGATCGCCCCAAAATCCCGGGATATCAATGACTTAGCTGGCGGAGAGGGAGGGATTCGAACCCTCGGTACCCGCAAAGGGTACAACGGTTTTCGAGACCGCCCCGATCGACCGCTCCGGCACCTCTCCAACACTGCTTCACCTAATGGGAACCACCGCCGAACGCAAGCAACAGAAGCATGAACTCACCCGACAGGCACTGATGTGCCAACAATGGTGCGCCTCACCTCCCCGGCCTCCAGCATGCCTGTCGCCAGCCCGCCGAGTGCCCCAGCAGCCGCAAGTCTGCTCGCGAAAAATGCGGCAGCGTAGCCGAAATGATCGACGATCTCGCCGGCCGCCAGGCCGCCAAGCGACGCGCCGATGCCCTGCATCGTCATGATGGCATCCTGGGCGACGTTGACCCGCCCGGTGCCGCGCATCAGATCCGCGATGATCAGCGGCGTGATCGCCCCCCAGCTGCTTGCACCGATGCCATCGAGGATCTGCACGCCGATCAGCCAGGAGGGAGCGTCCGAGAACGTATAGAGGACCGCAGGCACCGGCAGAAATCCGAAGCCGATCAGCAGCAGCGGCTTGCGGCCGATCTGATCGGCATAGCGGCCGACACCGAGCGCAATTGGCAGCACGATCAGTTGCGCCGCAACGATGCATGACGACATCATCATCGTTGCCACGTCCCTTGTGCGGCCGGCAGCTCGGCAGCCCGCGAAGCCCCCTTTGCCCCTGCCCCATCATCGCCCGCGCCACCGCACCGGGCGCCGCGGGCCCGTTCATGATCGATCGCATCAGCCGGGATCGACAGGCACGCAATGGCGGCGCCATCCGCGAACAACGGCACGAGCAGGAATACGGCGGGCTGGGGAAAACAGCCAACCGATCACCCTCGCCACAACCGCGATCGCCACATTCTCGGCATGATCGAACGCCGAATTGCGGCTGAGCCGGCGGGCGAGCTGGCTGGGTGCGAAGAGGCCGAGAGTGAGCGCGGCGACGGCTGGACCGAACAGGTCACCAACGGTTGCCATAACGATGTTTGCAACTATGATCTGCCAGAGCACCTATGGCAGTCACACATCTGAGAAACATTCTGGTTTTCCACAGAAAAATATAGTGTCCTCAGCGGGATACGTGTTTTTCCGCCCCTAACCGGGCATCGACGACATAACCCACCGAAAAGACCGAATTTCCAAATCGTTCCGGAGATGTGTGACCCTGTTAGGCCAGAACGCCGGCCATGCATGGGTCACGGCTGCGCCGGCAGCCACCAGCTCCAAAGCCGCAACGATCATCGCCCGCTTGGCACGCGTCGCATCGATCAAGGCGCCGATCGGGGTCTGCACTGCAAGGGCCAGAATGCCGCCGATCATCGTGACCACCCCGACAGCCGCCTGCGACCAGTGCTGCTCGGTCACCAGGAAGACGTTGAGATACGGGCCGAGGGCGCCGCGCAATCAGCCAGCAGGAACTTCAAGGCATCCAGCGCCCCCATCGCTCAGAACCGCATGCCGCCGTGGATCAGCTCGGGCAGGAACAGCCCAAGCAGCGCCAGCAGCAACGCCGGCGGCATAACCAGCAGACCGAGTTTCAGGAATGCGCCCGCGCCGACCCGGAGCCCTTCACGTCGCAGAGCGGACAGCCATAGGATCGTCGCAAGCGAGCCGGTGACGGAAAGATTGGGGCCCAGATCAATGCCGATCAACACCGCCCCGTTGACCGTGGGCGGCAGATGCGCGGCCTGTACCGCGGTACCGGCGATCAGCCCGGCCGGCAGGTTGTTCATGAGGTTGCAGGTCAGCGCCAGGACGATCCCGGCACTCCAGCTCACCAAGACCTCTGCCCCGCCAGCCGCGTTGCGCAACAGATGGGCCAGCATCTCGATCAAGCCGGTGCGTTCCATTGCCTCGACCAGCACGAACAGGCCGGCCACCAGCGGTAACACGCCCCAGGCGATGTTGCGCACGAGCTCCACCGGCGATTCACGCCTGCGCAGCAGGACGATCGCCGCCGTTACCATACCGGCAAGGCAGGCCGGCAGGCCGAGCTGCCAGTCCAGCGTTGATGCCGTCATCAGCAGAAGCGCGGTTGCGATGATGGCGGCCGCAGCTGCCTTGCCTCCGCCCGACAAGGCGGGCACCGGCACTCGGTCCACGATCCGTTGCCGGAGCGCGCTCCGCTGCGTCCAGCGTAGCATGACGTAGGTCGCCAGGATCGACAGCACCGAGGGCGCCGCGAAACGCGGCAGCCATGCCAGCAATGACGGCATCTGGCTGCCGTAGATCACCAGGTTGGCGGGGTTGGAGATCGGCAGCACGAATGACGCTGCATTGGCGATGAAGGCGCAGATCAGCAGATAAGGCAGTGGTTTTTCTGCACAGACAGCGCGGGCGACCGCAGCAACCGCCGGGGTCAGCACGACCGCGGTGGCATCATTCGAGAGAAAGACGGTAACAAGTGTGCCGACGAGGTACACCAGCAGGAACAGGCGCGTCGCCGACCCTCGGGCATGGATTGCGGCCTTGGCTGCCAGCCAGTCGAACAGCCCCTCCTTCCGTGCCAGCTCGGCCAACAGCATCATGCCGGTCAGGAACAGGTAAACGTCGGTGCCCTTGGCAACGCCGGCCAGCGCCGCGTGTACCGGTAGCAGGCCGGCGACCACCAGGATCACCGCAGCGGCCAGCGCCCAGACGAATTCCGGCAGCCGCCAGGGACGAACAATCACCCCCGCAGCGGCCAGAGCCGAGATGGCCCACGTTGTCTGCGCGGGATTCGTCAGCGTGGGGATCACCATGTCTTCCTATTCCAGTTGAGGTCGATTCGCGTGCGCAGGATATGTCTTTCGGATCAGGAGCGAACTTGCAAAGCAGTCTGGGGACGCCCGCGAGCCGCATGTCCCAGCATAGAAATCGCCATGCCGTGTCAGGTCGCGGCGCGTGGCCGCAATGACGCGCACATCCACCGAAACCAGCCGGCCGCCAATGGGGTGACCAAACGCTCCTGCAGTGCGCGCAGCAGCTTGGCCTGCATGACGAGGTCCATGTCGCCGATCTCGTCCAGGCACAGCGTACCGCCTTCGGCTGCCCGGAAGGAACCGGCACGGTCGGAAACCGCCCCCGTGAATGCACCGCGGACGTAGCCGAACAGCAGGCTTTCCAGCAATTCCGACGGGATCGCGGCGCAGTTGACCGCAACGAAAGGACGGGCCGCGCGATTGCCGTGGCGATGGATGGCGTGGGCCACAACCCCCTTCCCCGTGCCGGTTTCACCCAGCAACAGCACCGTGACGTCACTATCGGCCGATAGCCCGATAGCCTTCTGCACGTCGCGCATGGCTGAGTTCGCGCCAACAAGTTCCGTTTCGTCCGACATCGCGGCGGCAGACTGGCTGTATCCGGTTGCGGCAGCATACGGGCCAGCAGATTGCGCAAGGCGTCGCGGCCGATTGGCTTCGTCAGGTGATCGACTGCGCCGAGGCGCATCGCCTGGTTCGTGTTGGTGCTGGTGGGGACTGCCGTCAGGATCGCCACCGGCGGCGGGTCCAGCAGGACGGCATCGGTATGATGACAGGACAGCCAGGCGAGCGCGGGGTCACCATCCGGCACGCCGGCGGGCTCGTGGCCGAGGTCGCTCAGCGTCATGCCGATTGCATCACGTAACGCGGCGGCGTCATCGACGATCAGGATGGTCGGTATGGCAGCTCCAGGGCAAACAGGGCACGGGTCAGGGCGGCATGATCGGAGGCGGCCCGGGCAATTCCGGCTACCGCCGCAGTACCACGCGGCCGCCATGCGCATCCGCGAGTTCGCGCGCGATCGCAAGGCCCAGGCCGGTGCCGTCCGGGCGGCCGGTCACAAACGACTCGAACAACGCGTCGGCGATCGAGGCTGGGACCCCATGGCCATCATCTTCCACGGCGAAAATCAGTTGCTCGGCCTCCAGGCTGGCCGAGAGGATGACCGAACCATCCAGATGAATTTTCCGAATGGCATTGGCAACAAGGTTGTCGAGGATGCGGTGGGCCATGGCCGGATCGATCCGGCAGACCATGTTGCCCGCCCGGACCACCAAAGCAATCCGGCGTGCCTGGGCCACCGCACGATGGCGCGACACCGCCTCATTGAGGAAGCCGGCGATCGGGACCGCGACGGGATGTGGCTCGGTTCGCTGGGTCATGGCCAGCAGCTCTGCCGTCAACGCGTCGAGACGGTCGATCTGCCCCAGCATCGAGAGGACCGCGGAACGGCGGCGCGCGTCATCACCGGCCAGCGCATTCTCGCCCTGCAGACGGGCGGCGGCGAGCGGGTTGCGGATCTCATGTACCACCCCTGCGGCGACCCGCCCCAATCCGGCCAGCCGCTCGGCCCGTGCGATCCGGACAGCCATCGCTTCCGACTGCCGGTGCGCCTCGGCCAGGCGGGCGCTGGCGTCATTCAGCGCGTTGATGACCCGGTCCAGGTCCCGCTTCACCGGTGCGCGGTAGGGCGGGCATGCCGAAAGTGCCGGCCAGGGCCGTCTCAATGCCGCGTATGTGGCGCGCCCATATGAACAACGTGCGGCTGATCCAGATCGTCAGCAGGACCATCAGGCCCATCAGCACACCTAGGCTGAGCTGCAGTGGCGCGGGCCGGGTGCGGTCTGGACCCGGGTCTAGCCACGCGGTTGATCCGGGGCCTGGTCCAGGTAACGGACAGGCAAGGAGCTGCAGCGTCTGTGCGCGCGAGGTGGTCTTTCAGTCCGTCGGCTGCTCTTGCCGTGCCGCCTGGCGGTTGACGGCCTCGATCTTGTCCCTCTCGGCCGGCGGTAGATCCGTCTTCGGGCCGCTGCCCTCGTACGTAGGATAGGCGTAGGCAAGCGAACCGTCATCGACTTGCCAGATGCCGCCCTCGACTCCGTACGGGCTCACCAGCGCCGCGTGCAGCCACAGATCGGTCAACGCCGGCACGCGTCCCGTCTGGTTGGAGGCGCACAACGCAAATCTCTCGTGGATCAGGTCGCATGCATGCGCAATCACCGCGGCCGCCCGGCCGATCTGCGCCTCGCCCGACATACGCGACAGCTGCACCAGCAACAGCCCGACGGCGATGCTGGTGCAGAGCGACAGGACCCACAGAACACTGAGGCGCCCCCGCAGCGAGCGCATGACCATCACCTCAGCGCGATGCTGGCCGGGGCTTAACGCACCCGAGCGGTGTTTGAGCGAGTCGCTTTGCTGTGAGCGCGGCGGTGGCGCGAACGTCTACATCGCCAGATAGCCGCCATCCACGTACAGCTCGGTCCCGGTGACATACGACGCCTCGTCCGATGCGAGGAACAGGATGGCGTTGGCGACCTCATCCGCCTCCCCCGCTCGGCCCAAGGGCACGGCGCGCAGCATCTTCGCCCGCACCTCGGGATCGGCGGTCGCGCCGGAGGTGCGCATCGGCGGCATCAGGCCGGGGTGGACCGAGTTGCAGCGGATCCTGTCCTTGCCGAACTGCACCGCGGTTGACTTTGTCAGCGTGCGGACCGCGCCCTTCGAGGCATTGTAGCTCATGTGCACCATGGTCTGGCCAACCACGCCGGAGATCGACGACAGGTTG
>DASQVN010000440.1:0-8139 GCA_035640755.1 Rhodopila sp. | reverse complement strand
CCCAGTCGGCCGTCAGCGCCGCGATCGCGGCGCTGGAGGCGCGGCACGGTACCAAGCTTTTCCACCGCGTCGGCCGCGGCATCGAACTGACCGAGGCGGGATCACTCTTCCTTGCTGAGGCGCGGGCCGTCCTGGCCCGGGCCGAAGCCGCCGAATTGATCCTCTCGGAGCTGGGCGGCCTGAAGCGGGGCACCTTGGCGGTGTATGCCAGCCAGACGATCGCCGGATACTGGCTGCCGCGCCATCTCGTTGCCTTCCGCCAGCTTCATCCCGGCATCAGCATGCGCTTGACGATCGGCAATACGGCGCAGGTCGCCGCCGCCGTGCGCCAGGGCAGCGCGGATATCGGCTTCCTCGAAGGGGTGATCGACGAACCGGCGCTGGTCGCCGAGCGCATTGCCCGCGATCAGGTTCTGGTCGTCGTCGGCGCCGAACACCCCTGGTGCCGCCTGGATCGTTTCGAGCCGGCTCGGCTGGCGGAAGCCGACTGGGTGCTGCGCGAGCCAGGCTCCGGCACGCGCTCGGTGTTCGAGGACGCCCTGAAGAATTTCGGCCTGTCCCCGGCCGACGTCCGCATCGCCCTGGAACTCCCCTCCAACGAAGCCGTGCGCGCCGCCGTCGAGACCGGCTTCAGCGCCACCGTCATTTCGGCATCGGTTGCCGCATCCGGCATCGAGGCCGGCCTGCTGCACCACGTGCCTGTCATCCTGCCCGAACGCGCCTTCTATGCGGTACGGCATGCCGAGCGTCACACCAGCAAGGCCGCCGCCACGCTGCTCGCCATGCTCGCCGGACGCCCGCCCACCCGGCCGGGCTGATCTCCGGCCGAGACGGGCCACTCGCGCACGGGCATGTCTGTTGGCAGTGAGCAACCTCCTGCCCGGCCACCATCGGAGGTGTTCCACTTGGACCGCATCCGGCCCTGGTTCTGCGACCCGCGTGTTGATGGCCAAAATCGGCGGGTCTTTGGCCAAGATCGACGGATACCCCTTGTTGTGGCCAATAGGCAGAAATCCTACTTTCCGGCCGTGGAAGTCATGAGCACGGAAATACACAATGTACCAGCTTCACTATTTCCCCAGCAATGCCAACGCGGCACCTCACATGGTTCTCGAGGAGCTCGGCCAGGACTACGAACTTGTCCTTGTCGATCGTGCCAGGAACTCGCAAAAGTCCACTGAATACTTGAAGATCAACCCCAATGGTCGGATCCCGACCTTGGTTGACGGTGAGTTGGCTTTGTTCGAGGCGGCAGCGATTGTTCTTTACCTGGTCGACCAGCACCCCGAAGCCGGCCTCGCCCCGAAGGTCGGCACACCGGAGAGGGCCAAGTTCTATCAGTGGCTAATCTTCCTGACGAACTCCCTGCAGGAAGAGTTGATGACCTGGCAGTACCCTGACCGCCTTGCCGGCACCGATACCGCCGCGGCAGAGGTCGTGAAGCGCGGCGCTGAACGTCGGGCGGGCACCTACCTCGACGTCATCGAGCAGCATCTCAAGGCGAACGGGCCGCTGTTCCTCGGTGACCAGCTCAGCGCGGTCGACTTCTACCTGGTCATGCTCGCCCGCTGGGCCCGGCCGATGGCCAACCCGCCGCGCGCACGTTCCAATATCGCCAGGCTGCTCGATAGGATTACAGCGCTTCCGTCGGTGTGCCGTGCCTATGAACGTGAAGGCGTCACCGACGATATCTGCTGAGCACCAATAGGATCCGGCGCGACGAGCCGGATGGCGACAGGACGGAAAGGAAATTCCAATGACCACCGACACTATCAGCCGGAACATGCCGGAACGGATGGATCTACCGTTCGTGGGTCTGGTAACCTTCGCGGGTCAGCCCGCCTGCACGGACTGGGACAAGCTTGACGGCGCCGATGTCGCCGTCCTGGGTGTACCGATCGACACCGCCTCAAGCTACCGCGTCGGAACGCGCTTCGGCCCCCGGGCCATTCGCGAGATGTCGATGTTCCACGGCTTCGGTCCAGACGGCGCCTTCGACTTCGAGGACGAGGTGACCTACCTTGCCGCCGAGGAAGTCAAGATTGTCGATGCGGGTGACAGCGACGTCATCTACGCCGACACAAAGCGCAGCCTGACCAACGCCGAACGCGCGGTCCGCGCCCTGCTCGACGCGAGGACGATGCCATACATTCTCGGCGGTGACCATGCCGCTACCATGGCGACAATCGCGGCCTATTCGAACGAAGACCCGATCCACGTCGTCCATCTCGACGCGCACTTCGACTTCATCGACTCGCGCAACGGCATCACCTGGGGCCATGGCAGCCCAATGCGCCGGGCGTCCGAGATGGCGCACGTCAACGGCATCACGACGCTCGGGCCGCACAACATGGCCGCGGTCAGCAAGAAGGATTTCGAAGCGGCCAAGGCCTATGGGACGCACGTCGTCCCGCTGCGAAAGTTCCGCTCGATCGGCGCGACGGCTGCCCTGGCTCATCTTCGTGATGGCGAGCGTGTCTACGTCTCAATCGACATCGACAGCTTCGATCCGTCCATCGCGCCGGGCACCGCGACCATAAGCCATGGCGGTTTCACCTACTACGAGGCAAAGGATCTCTTGCGGGAAGTGGCCAGACGCTTCGATGTCGTCGGCGTCGACTTCGTGGAAGTGTCGCCGCCCTACGACCCATCCGGCACCACCTCGCTGCTCGCGGCACGGACCAGCCTCGATTTCATCGGGTCGATCTTCCATGAGCGTGCGAAACGGCGCCAAGGATAGCTGGAGCGAGCTTCATCTTATCATGGGGAGCCGTCACAGCGGGCGGTCGCGATGAAGCTCGATGGGTATGATGGCATGCGGAGAAGTTGGGCATGAATGCTATCCAGCCGCGGCCCGTTGCGATCGTTGTTCCGGAAAACGCGCAGTCGCTCGACGTCTCCGGACCGCTCGATGCTTTTCTCGAAGCGAACCGCCACGCCCCCGGCCAATGCCATTACCTCGTTCGGCTGCTGTCGACCGGGAGCGATCGACAGGTGAAGGCCGGTGGCATGTCAATTCTCACGAGCGGATCGATCTTCGAGGATGGTGGCTCGATCGACACGCTCCTCGTTGCCGGGACGCCGGACTATGCCCAAGCCTATACGAGCACCGAGTTGCATGACTGGTTGAGACGCCGCGCGCCGCAGACACGGCGTCATGGATCCGTGTGCACCGGTGCCTTTTTCCTCGGCGCCGCCGGGCTGCTCGATGGCCTCAAGGTGACGACCCACTGGCAGCACGCCGCTGAGCTGGCCGAGAGATTTCCTGCCGCCAAAGTGATGCCGGACCGGATCTACGTCGAGGACGGTGCACTCTGGACGTCGGCCGGGGTGACGGCAGGGATCGATCTCGCCCTGAAGCTGATCGAAGACGATCATGGCCGCGAGCTGGCCCTGACGGTCGCCCGCCGCCTGGTGGTCTTTCTCAAGCGGCCGGGCGGCCAGTCACAGTTCAGCGCACACCTCGCTGCCCAGATCGCGGCCGAGGGGCGCATTCAGGCCGTGCAGCACTGGATTCTCGATCACCTGCCGCTGGAGCTGACGGTGAACTCCCTCGCCGGCAGAGCAGGGATGAGTGTGCGTAACTTCACCCGCATTTTCCTGCAGGAGGCCGGAATCACCCCCGCCGACTTTGTCGAGATGGCGCGCGTCGACGCCGCAAAGCGGCTGCTTGAAGACACGGACACACCGTTACAACGGGTCGCCTCGCGTTGTGGCTTCGCCAATCCTGATACGATGCGGCGCGCGTTTCTACGGCGCATCGGCACCGGACCGAGCGACTACCGGGAGCGCTTCCGGCGCTGAGCCATAGGAGCGCGGTGAACGGATGCTGACGTTGCGCATATTGATAGGCAGAGGGACATGCACTAGGTATCCACGATCAGACCTGCCTATCAATCATGGCATACGTTCATGACAAACTTTAGCGGCATCTCGCTACGCGATCTCCAATACGTGGTGGCCGTTGCCGATCACGGCAGTTTCGTGCGTGCCGCAGAGCATTGCAGCGTCGCCCAGCCGTCGCTTTCCGCGCAAGTGCGAAGGCTTGAGGCGTGGATGGGCATCACCATTTTCGAACGCACGACAAGGCGGGTTCTGGTGACTGAGGAGGGCCGACGTTTCGTTGAGCAGGCTCGGAAGGTGCTTGCCGAGGCTCGTCACCTGTTCATCGTTGCGCAACGATCGGACGGGCCTTTCGGTGGCCCGCTCCACCTGTCGGCGATCGCAACGCTCGGACCCTATTTCTTCCCGCGCGTCCTGAGAAAACTGCGGGACGACTATCCGACGCTTGCACTCATCCTCGGCGAGGGATTGACGGGCGAGCTTGTCCCGAAGCTGATCGCCGGAGAGATTGACGCGGTCCTCCTTACCTTACCCCATGCGGATCCTGCGTTATCGACTGCACCGATCTTTTCAGAACCGTTCCTGCTGGCATGTCCGAGAGGTCACCCCGCCAGCCAGGGAGGTGGCCTCACTTGGGATGATCTGCCTGCAAACGAACGGCTGCTGCTGGAGGAGGGCCATTGCCTGAGAGAGCAGGCGCTCGCGGCCTGCTCATCGGTGGACCACAGCAGTCGCCACGGCACGAGCCTCGAGACCTTGAAATACATGGTCGCTGCTGGCGAGGGGTGCACGTTCGTCCCGGCGCTTGCGGTGACGGACAGTGATGCGGTCGTGTACTCGCCTCTGCCTTTACCCGACTATTCGCGCACGATCGGACTGGCCTGGCGCAGGAGCGATCCGCGCAGCGCGGCATTCGCCGCGCTCGCTGAAAACCTCAGGACGTTCGCACGGTCCCTCGGCCTGCCTTTGGGTGCGCCATAAAGTCGCGCTGGACCACCTCTCTTCACGGGGTGGGCTTGCTGGTGCACGGCCGATGTGTCTCCCGATTGATAGGTCATACCCATCAATGGGGAAGCCTTCTTGTCATTCTCCTCTGTAAGTGACGATGCCAAATGGTCTCGCGCTCCATGGGAGAACGAGAGCAATGAGTGATCAGACAAAACGGCCTGCGCTGACGCACGCGTCCGGCACGCCGGTCACCGACAATGTCAATATCCAAACCGCCGGCCCGCGCGGTCCCGCGCTGCTTCAGGATGTCTGGCTGATCGAAAAGCTCGCGCATTTCGACCGCGAGGTCATCCCCGAACGGCGCATGCACGCCAAGGGCTCCGGCGCATTCGGCACCTTCACCGTGACCCACGACATCACACGCTATACCAAGGCAACGATTTTCTCGAAGATCGGCAAACAGACCCCCATGTTTGCCCGCTTCTCGACAGTTGCCGGCGAGCGGGGCGCAGCCGATGCCGAGCGTGACATTCGTGGCTTCGCCCTCAAGTTCTATACGGAGGACGGCAATTGGGATCTGGTCGGGAATAACACACCGGTGTTTTTCTTCCGTGATCCGCTGCGTTTCCCCGACTTGAACCATGCGATCAAGCGCGATCCATATACCGGTATGCGATCGGCGGACAATAACTGGGACTTCTGGACGCTGCTGCCGGAAGCGCTGCACCAGGTGACCATTGTCATGTCCGATCGCGGCATTCCGAAGAGCTACCGCCACATGCACGGCTTCGGCAGTCACGCCTACAGCTTCATCAACGCGGCCGATGAGCGGATCTGGGTGAAGTTTCACTTTTGCACGCAGCAGGGCATCCAGAACCTGACCGACGCGGAGGCAGAGGCTCTCGTCGGCAAGGATCGCGAGTCGCACCAACGCGATCTGTTCGAAAGCATCGAGCGGGGCGACTTCCCGCGCTGGACGCTCTCTATTCAGGTGATGACCGACGAACAGGCAAGGACATTCCCGTTCAACCCGTTCGATCTCACCAAGGTCTGGCCGAAAGCCGACTTTCCCTTGATCGAGGTCGGATACTTCGAGCTTAACCGGAATCCCGAGAACGTCTTCGCAGACGTGGAACAGGCCGCCTTCTCGCCAGCCAATATCGTGCCCGGAATCGGCTATTCGCCGGACAAGATGCTGCAGGCTCGGCTGTTCTCCTATGGCGACGCGCAGCGTTACCGGCTCGGCGTCAATCATCACCATATCCTGGTGAACGCGCCGAAATGCCCGTTCCACAGCTATCATCGCGACGGGGCGATGCGAACGGACGGCAATCTCGGCCGCACGCCGACCTATTGGCCGAACAGCCGCGGCGCGTGGACCGACCAGCCGCAGCTCAATGAGCCGCCGCTGGAGATTACCGGCGCTGCCGCACACTGGGATCACCGCGTGGATGACGACCATTGGAAGCAGCCGGGCGACCTCTTCCGCAAGATGACCTCCGCACAGAAACAGGCGCTGTTCGACAACACGGCACGTCAGGTCGGCAGGGCCGCCAAGCACATCCAGGAGCGGCATATCGCAAACTGTGCCAAGGCCGATCCGAGTTATGGTAAGGGTGTCGCCGATGCCCTCGTGAAGTTCGCGGCCGGCGAACTGAAGTAGGTATCGCGGGGTGACGGGATCGCGCCCGCCGCGCTTCTTCGACGAGGGATCCCCACGTCGAAGGCGCGGGCGCCCGCTCACGAAGCGAAACCGACTGAAGCCGCCGTGCATCACCGATGGCCTGCAGCAGACGATCCGATCATGGAGGGAATCCCTGCGATGTTCGACTACATCGGGAACTTCGAATCCGCGGTAAGCGCTCTCAAGCAGGAGCGCCGCTATCGAGTCTTCGCACACCTGGAGCGGAAGGTGGGCGAGTTCCCCCGCGCAGTGTGGCACAGCCCGACCGGCAAACGGGAAGTCGTCGTGTGGTGCTCGAACGACTATCTCGGCATGGGGCAGCATCCTGCGGTGATCGACGCGATGTGCGCCGCAGCGCGCACCATGGGGGCTGGGGCGGGCGGCACGCGCAACATCTCCGGCACGAACCGGGCTCTCGTCGAGTTGGAAGCCGAACTTGCGGACCTGCATGGCAAGGAGACCGCGCTGGTCTTCACCTCCGGCTACGTCTCCAACCATACGGGGATCGCGACCATCGCCCGGCTGCTGCCGGACTGCCTGATCCTGTCCGATGCGCTCAACCACAACTCGATGATCGAGGGGGTGCGGGCCGCGGGCTGCGCCAAGCAGATCTGGCGTCACAACGATGTCGGGCACCTCGAAGAGCTATTGTCCCGCGCGGCGCCGGATCGCCCGAAGCTCATCGTCTTCGAGAGCGTGTATTCGATGGACGGCGACGTGGCCCCGCTCGGGGCGATCTGCGATTTGGCCGAGCGCTACAACGCGATGACTTACCTCGACGAGGTCCACGCCGTGGGCATGTATGGACCTCGCGGCGGCGGCATCGCCGAGCGGGACGGCGTGATGGACCGGATCGATGTCATCGAAGGAACGCTCGCCAAGGCCTATGGCACGTTGGGCGGCTACATCGCCGGCCGCCGCGCTGTCGTGGACGCGGTCCGCTCCCACGCACCCGGGTTCATCTTCACAACCGCTCTGCCCCCAGCCGTGGCCGCTGCGGCGCGAGCATCGATCGCCCATCTCAAACGCTCGGAGGCCGAGCGGGCGGGGCAGCGCGCGGCCGTCGAGGCGACCAAGGCCGCGCTGCAACAGGCCGGCCTGCCGGTGATGGCTACTGAGACGCATATCGTGCCGGTCATGGTCGGAGACCCCGAGCTGTGCAAGCTGGCGAGCGATCTCCTGCTGGAGCGGCATGGCATCTACATCCAGCCGATCAACTATCCGACCGTGCCGCGGGGTACGGAGCGGCTGCGGATCACGCCGACGCCGGCGCACGACGCTCCGCTGATCGAGCAGCTGGCGAGCGCCATGACTGTCGTCTGGCAAGAGCTCGGCCTTCCGCTCGGGCAGGGGTTCGAAGGTATCGAGCAATGCGCGGTGACCATCGCATCCGGCGGCTAGGCAGCGCCGGGCGTGTACCGGAAGTCCCCAAGAGGTAGACATGTACGCCGTGCAATCGGAAGCTCGCCGGCAAGAGAGCCCGGCATTCTCCCCAGTCGAGGATATCGCCGCCTCGGCGCCACGAAAGATCGGGGTGCTGCTGAGCAATCTTGGCACGCCGGACGGCACCGATTACTGGTCCGTACGACGTTACCTGAAGCAGTTCCTGTCGGATAGAAGGGTCATCGAAGTCCCGAGGCTGTTGTGGTTCTTCATTCTGAACG
>DASQVN010000439.1:0-9396 GCA_035640755.1 Rhodopila sp. | reverse complement strand
GGCGATGGCGGCACGAGCGCGAAAGCGTGACCGGCATGGCGCACTTTTGCGCCTCTGTCCGCGTTTTGCGTATGCTAGAGGGAAGCTACCGGGACGATCGACATCATCTGCTGTAAACGCGTGCCTTGACGCGCGACGCAGCCTGGGTTTTCAGGAGGAAGAATGCCGACTGCGCCGTCAGCCAGCGGCACGGTCGTTACCGTGAACGGTGGCACAATCACGGATACGTCAAGTAACGAGTGGATGCTCACCAATGGACAGGTCGGGGTCAACGGGGTCATCGACCCGGCCACCGCCAAGGTCATTGAACTCGCCTATCTGAAGGGGCTGATCTGGCAGGAGAACGCCAGCGATCTGTGGTGGGCGAAGGGGAGCCCAGGCGATTCCTGGTCGCCCACCTACGGCACGCCGGTCAGCCCGCTGTTCGTGTCCTCCGCCCCGGTGTCGGCGAACGATACGTTGGCGACGATCCCGGGACAGACGATCACCGACGCGAACCACAACGTGTGGTCGATCAGCGCCGGCGGGCGAGTGGTGATGGACGGCGTCAGCGACCCGATGACCGCCAATGTCATTGCATTGGCCTATGCCAACGGCCTGGTCTGGCAGGAAAACGCGAATGATCTGTGGTGGGCCAAGGCGAGCCCCGGCGATTCGTGGTCGCCCACGTACGGCACGCCGGCCAATCCGCTGCCCGCGTCGGTGCCGCTCGTTTCGGCGAACAACACGGTTGTTGGGGCCTTCAGCGGCCAGGCCATCGTCGATGCCGGCCACAATTTCTGGTCGATCAGCAGCGGCGGCCAGGTCGAGGTCAACGGTGCCGCTGATCCGACCACTGCCAACGTGATCGCGCTCGCCTACGAAAACGGGCTGGTGTGGCAGGAGAATGCCGATCATCTCTGGTGGGCAAAATCGAGCCCTGGCGATTCCTGGTCGCCAACCTACGGTACGGCCACAAGCCCGGTTCCGACTCGGCTATGGGTCGGCGGCGCGGATGACGCGGCGGGCAACCCGGCCAACTGGTCGCCTGCGGGCGTGCCGCAGCCGGGCGACACGCTGCAGATCGGCAACGGCGCCGTGATCAACGTGGCGGGAAACGATCTGGCGGGCGACACGCTGAACGTTGCCCATTCGGCGACAATCACGGTGGACGCGGCCCACGATGCGCAGCTTGATCTTTCGATCCCGTTCGCGACCGTCAACCTCAACGTGGCCGATACCGCCACGCTGAACGCCAGCGCCGTGCATGGGGTGCTGAACGCCAACGGCGGCACGATCCAGTTCATCGGCACGACGATCGTGGCGCAGCGCACTACCCTGAACGATAGCCTGACCGGCAACGCAACGGTTGTGGTGGCCGGCGGGCAGGGCGAGGGCGGATTCACCGAGGTCAACGGGGCGGTCGGGCAGGGGCTGAATTTCTCTGTCCAGGGCGTGGCGGAGTTGCAGATCGATCATCCCGACCAGTTCGCCGGGGCACTGACCATCGGCAACGGAACGCCGCTGGAGACGGTGCTGCTGGCCGGGCTGACCGCCTCCAGCGGCACGCTGAGCAACGGCATGCTGAGCCTGTTCGACGGTAATCAGTTGGTGGATCAACTACGGGTGGGCGGCAACACCAGCACGCTGACGCTCGACCAGACCAGCGCAGGTGTCGTGCTCGATCAGAACCATATCTCGGTGGGTGGCCTGAATTCGACCGGCGTCATACCCCTGACGTTTGCATAGGCGGGCGGACCCCAGGCGGAAGGAGCAACGCGGGTGCGGTTGCCAAGCCGGCCCGTCCCGTGTCCGATAGCAGCGTCATTCAATGACCGGGGGAACGATCATGGCGCTCGCTGTCCAGCATGTGCACCACAAGAGCCGCGATCCGAAGGCGACCGCGCAGTACTACGTCGATAATTTCGGCGCCACGATCAAAGGCCAGATGGCCGGATCAGGCCTGCAGATCGACCTGCACGGGCTGCAGATCAACATCACCGAGATCATCGCCACCCAGAACCACGAACAGCATCTCGGTCTGGAGCATATCGCCATCACCACCGACGACTATCCCGGCACCATCGCCCGCCTGCGCGGCAACGGCGTGAAAATCCTGGAGGAGCTGACCGGCAGCAGCGGCAACCGCGTGGCGTTCGTCGAATCGACCGATGGCGCGCAAATGGAAATCATCGAGCAGCCGCCCGTTGGGAATCGGCAATGACCGCGCTGAAGGACCTGATCCCGTTCGGCATGTCGCTGCCACACCGCTCGCCCGACGGCATCGACGTGCAGGCTGTGCGCACGGTCGCGACGCGGGCCGAGGCGCTGGGCTTCCGCGATCTCTGGGTGACCGAGAACACGCTGGATCACGTCACCTCATTCGATCCCGTCACCGTCCTGACCTATGCGGCGGCCTTGACCAGCCGGATCGGCCTGGGCGCATCGGTGCTGGTGCTGCCGGTGCATGATCCGCGCATGGTGGCGCACCAATGGGCGACGCTCGATCAGGTCAGCGGCGGGCGGGCGATCCTGGGCGTGGGGATCGGTCGCCCGGCGCACTACCAGAGCTTCGGGGTCGATCCGGCGGCGCGGGTGGCGCGGTTCCGCGAGCAGATCGAGCTGATCCGCGCGCTGTGGCGGCAGCCGCACGTGACCCATCACGGACGCTTCTACAACATCGATGACGTCTCTCTCGGCGTCCGTCCGCCGCGGGAGAAGCTGCCGATCTGGATGGGTGTCGGGCACCCGGACGCGGTGCGGCGGGCGGCGGTGCTGGCCGACGGCTGGATGGGCGCCGGCGGCTCGACCGTCGAGGATTTCCGGACATCGGTGCCGGTGCTGAAGCAGGCGCTGGAGCGCGCTGGGCGCGATCCGGCGGTGTATCCGATCTCCAAGCGCGTGTTCATCGCCGTCGACACCGACGCCGCGGCAGCACAGGCGGAGCTTGCTCGATGGTACACCGAGGTGTACCGCAATCCAGGCGGAACGGAGACGTCGGGCATCCACGGCACGCCGGAGCGGGTGCGCGAGCGGCTCGGCGAATTGATCGCGATGGGGGCAAACCACCTGCTGCTCAATCCAGTGGCGCGGTATGCGGAGCAGATGGAGGCGCTGGCCGAGGTGGTCGGGTTGGGCTGAGCGCGCAGCGGTTGGCGGATTGGTCTCGCCGCCGTTGCGTACCTGTCATGGCCGGACTTGATTCGCCCATCTGCGCTTCAACGGTGCTGCGTGGATGGCCGGATCAAGTCCGGCCATGACGATAAGAGCGCGGCGACGATAAGAGCGCGGTGCGCGGAGGTTGCGCTTCCCTGCCCGTTACACCGTGCGGTTGGCGCGGGCCACCACGGCCTCGAACAGGACCTGGCAGCCGGCCTCGGCTTCCTCCGGCTGGATGCTCTCAGCCTCGTTGTGGGACAGACCGTCCTTGCACGGGGTGAAGATCATCGCCGCCGGCACATGACGGGCGACATACACCGCGTCGTGGCCGGCGCCGGAGACGATCTCGCGCGTCGAGTAGCCCAGTTTCGCGGCGCCCTGGCGGACAAGCTCGACGCAGGATGGGTCGAACGGCTGTGCCGGGATGCGGAACAGCGTGGTCAAGTCCAGCGTCACGCCGCAGGCACCGGCGATCGCCTCGGCGGCCGGGCGGAACTCGGCGTCCAGCCTGGCGACCTCGGCGTCCAGCGGATGGCGGAATTCGACCGAGAACCGCACCTCGCCGGGAATCACGTTGCGGCTGTTGGGGGAGACCAGCAACTGCCCGACCGTGCCGCGCCCGTCCTCGCCCCGGCTGCGCATGATCCGGTCCACCAGGTCGATGATGCGGGCGGCGCAGACCAGGGCGTCCTTGCGGGCCGCCGGCGGCGTGGTGCCGGCGTGGCTGTCCTGGCCAATGATCACGGCGTCGTACCAGACCTGCGCCTGCGCGCCGGTGACAATGCCGATCTGCCGGCCTTCCCGCTCCAGGATCGGACCTTGCTCGATATGCAGCTCGAAATACGCGTCGGCGTGGAACGGCGCCGCAGGCTCGGTGCCGCGGTAGCCGATCTGGTCCAGCGCAGCCGCAACGGTGGTGCCTTCGGTATCGGTCAGGCGGTCGGCATAGTCCTGGGTGAAGATGCCGGCCCAGACGCCGGAGCCCATCAGGCTGTGGCCGAAGCGGCTGCCTTCCTCGTCGGTCCAGTTGATCAGCTCGATCGGCGCGTCGGTGGTGATGCCAAGGTCGTTCAGGCTGCGCATCACCTCCAGCCCGCCGAGGACGCCCAGCGCACCGTCGAACTTGCCCCCCGATGGCTGGCTATCGAGATGGCTGCCCATCAGCACCGGCGCACGGTCCGGGTCACGGCCGGGCCGGCGGGCGAACATGTTGCCGATGGCATCGACGCGCACGCTGAGGCCCAGCGCCTCGCAGTCCGCGCGGAAGCGGTCGCGGGCGCGCCGGTCGGTCTCGGTCAGGGTGAGCCGACGCACGCCGCCCTTCCGGGTGGCGCCGATCTCGGCATAACCCATCAGCGAGTCCCAAAGGCGCTTGCCGTCGATCCGTTGGTTGGTCTGAGAGATGTTGCTCTGTGACATGGGGCGGCATCATGCCGCGCGGGCCGGATTCGGCAAGACCTGCCGAGGCGACGTACCACCCCGGGCAGAGCCCAACGAAGGGTGGTACGTCCGGTTTCGCCTATTCGGCTGCGATGCCGCGCATCGCCTTGCCGGCCAAGTGGCCGGAACGGCTGGCGCGCGCCAGGTCACCCAGCGAGACGACGCCGACCAGGCGCTTGTTGCGGTTCACCACCGGCAGGCGGCGCACCTGCTGCTCGGCCATGTTGTCGGCAACGTGAGCCAGATCCTCATCCTCGAAGACATACTTGAGGTCCTGGCTCATGACGTCGCGCACCTTCGTGCGGGCAGGGTCCTTGCCCTCGGCGACCAGGCGCAGGGTGACGTCGCGGTCGGTCACCACACCGACCAGACGGTCGCCCTCGCCGACCGGGAGCACGCCGGTATCCTCCTCGCGCATCATCCGGGTGGCCTGCTGCACGGTGTCGTCCGGGGCGACGACGCGGACATCCGGGGTCATCACGTCGGAGACGATGCCGATCTCCTCGCCATTACGGCGGCGATGCTGGTGACGCTCCAGCCGAGCCTCGATCTGCGACTCCAGGGGGCGAGCCGCGTGGTCCGCGGTCTGGCGGGCGACGCGGATGATGGCGCGCGTGCCCTGCAGCACCGTGTCCAGGTACTCGCGGGCGAAACGGCGCTGCATGTCGAAGACCGACACCGGATCAGTGAGGCGCAGGAATTCCCGCGTGGCGCGCAGGTTCGATTCCACGACGCCGGTCATCAGCCCGGCGATGCTCTGCTGGATCTCCCGCAGGTTGTCGGTGACTCCGGCAGGCGGCGTCAGCACGAAGCGCAGGTCCGATGTGGTGTCCTGCAGGCTCTGGGCCATGCGGCGACCGATCGCGTCATAGCGTTCGGCGATGTCCTGCATGATCCGGTTCTGGGTGTCGGCCAGCGCGCGGGCGTTGCGGCGCGCGATCTCGCTGCCGGCCTCGGCGGCGAACTGCATGCCTTCGGATGCCGCGGCGGCGCCCTGACGCATCATCTCCCCGCCCTGCTGCGTGGCCTGGCGGGTCGCCTCGGCCGCCGGGCGCGTGCTGGATTGTGCCGCGGATGCCGCCGTCCGTTCTGCGTCCCGCGCCTGGCCGACGGCGGCGGTCCTGCGTTCGGCTTCGGCCTGCGTGGCGGCTTCCGGGCCTGGGGTCGGTTTATTTTCGGGCGATTGTGCCATTTTTTGTTCCTACAATGTCATCTTCAAGGGTTTCGGACGCTTCCGGACCGGCTGCGCCGCAAGCCAAGGCGCAGCCACGGATCCCTTGTTTCCGCGCCGTCCATTGCTGCCAGACAGGATTCAACAGGTCCGGTGCGCGCGTGTGATCTGGCTCCGCATCGTGCGCCGTCTTGTTCGGACATGTCGGTCATTGGTTGGGACCAGGATGGCTTAGCATCTGCCGAAGGACGTGCCTACCGCCTCACGGATAAGTTAGGGATTCTATTTCGTAAAATGATGACTGTGCTTTTTTTGCCAAAAAAGATACTTGAATCGGCTTTTGATGACATCTCGATGACCGGCATAGATGGTTTTGGCCGCAATAAAATTGTCACGTTTCTGTATTGTGTCAGAAGGGTGACAGAACCGGCAGTGCGGCCGGAACCGTGGCATGCGGCGCGACAGGCCTTGCCGATCGCTACGCTTCCTGCAACTTTCCGCCCATGACCACGATCGCCCGAAACTCCGACCTCGATCACCCCGCTGTGTGGCAGGCCCGCGTGGACCTCGCCGCCTGCTTCCGGGCGGCCGCCGGCCTTGGGCTGCATGAGGGGATCTGCAACCACCTATCCGTCATGGTGCCCGGCCGGGACGACCTGTTCCTGGTCAACCCGGACGGCTGGTCGTTCGCCGAGGTCACGGCGTCCCGCCTGTTGATCTGCGACTTCCACGGCAGCGTGGTCGCCGGCCACGGCCGGCCCGAGGACACTGCCTTCTACATCCACGCGCGCCTGCACGCCCGCATCCCGCGCGCCCGCGCCGCCTTCCACACCCACATGCCGCACGCCACCGCGCTGACCATGGTGGCAGGCGAGCCGCTGCTCTGGGCCGGCCAGACGGCGCTGAAGTTCTATGGCAGGACCGTGGTGGATGAGAACTACAACGGCCTCGCGCTCGATGCATCGGAAGGCGACCGGATCGCCGCAGGCGTGGGCAACGCCGACATCGTCTTCATGCGCCACCATGGCGTGCTGGTGCTCGCGCCGACCATCGCCAAGGCCTGGGACGACCTCTACTACCTGGAACGGGCCGCCGAGGCGCAGCTGCTGGCACAGGCAAGCGGCCGTCCCATCGTGCCGGTGCCGAAGCACATTGCCGAAAGGACAGCCGAACAGATGAAGCATGAAGGCGGGAGGGACTCCGCGGCGCTGCACCTGGAGAGCATCAAGCGCCAGCTCGACCGCGCGCAACCGGAGTATCGCCGGTGATGCGCCTGCTTCCCGTGCTGCTCGCGCTGTGCGGCTTCACCGGCTGCGCGCTGATCGACCAGACCACCTTCGCCCCGGCGCCGGAGGCCAAGGCGCAGGCACCGGCGCCACCCCCGGCAGCGGCGATCGACCCGCGCACGCCGCTGGTGACGATCGACTACACCGTGCCCGACCCGGCGTATGAGGACCTGCTGCACTCGGCCGTGCACGCCGCGGAAAGCCGCTACCCGGAGGTGCAGTTCGACGTGGTTTCGGTGCTGCCCGACATGTCGCAGGCCGGGCTGGGGCAGGAGCGGGCGACGGGCGTGATGCGGGCGATCATGCGCGACCGGGTGCCGGCCAGCCGTATCCACCTGGGGCTGCGCACCGATCCGGCACTGACCGCAAGCCGGGTTCTTGTCTACGTACGCTGACGCAGGCCAGGACGGCAGGCGGCGCCGTATCCTCGGCACGCGGGCGGAGGGCCTCGCGTTGGTCCTATTCACGGCGTGCAGTTGGGGCCTGACCTGGCCGCAGTCGAAGTTCCTATTGAGCATGCTGCCGCCGTTCTCGATGCGGGCGTGCTCCGGCATCATAGGGTTTTGCTTCGCCTTCCTGGTGGCGTTGCTGCGGCGGGAGAACGTCGTCCCGCCGCGCAACCAGTGGCCGCGGCTGGTGCTGTTCGCGATGCTGAACTACGGGCTGTTCATCGTGCTGACGACGCAATCCCTGGTCGGGATGAAGGCGTCGGAGGCGGTGACGATCACCTATACACTGCCGGTCTGGGCGTCGCTGCTGGCATGGCCGATGCTGGGCGAGCGGCCGGCGGCGTTGAAGGTGCTGGCGCTGGCGCTGGCGTTGCTGGGCGTGGCACTGCTGGTCGGCGCCGATACGGCATCCGCGACGTGGGAGAAGCTGCCGGCCGCGGGCGAAAGCCTGGCAGCGGCGGCGCTGTTCGGCCTGGCGACGGTGCTGGCGAAGAAGTATCCGCTTCGGCTGCCGCCGGCGACTGCGGTGGCGTGGCAGGCGATGCTGGGGATGGTGCCGGTGACCGCGCTGGCGTCGCTGGAGGACGCGCATTTCGGCAATGTCAGCCCGCTGGGGTGGGTCTCGGTTGCGTATATCGCGACGCTGCCGCTGACGGTGGCGTACCTGGCCTGGTTCCGGGCGCTGCGGCTGGTGCCGGCCTCGACCGCGGCGACGACCGTGCTGGTCTCCCCCATGGTTGGGGTCCTTGGTTCGGCGCTGCTGCTGCATGAGACGTTGGGGCCGCGCCAGGTTGTCGGGCTGGCGATGACGCTGGCCGGGGTCGCGCTGGCAGCGCGGGGATAGGGCGATGGCGGGCGGCAGGGAATTTCGTAAGGGCTGGACGGTGATCCTGGCCGCTGCGGTCGGCGTCGGGCTGGGCACCACCGGGCTGCCTATCTACACCACGGGGCAGTTCATCCTGCCGCTGCAGCAGGCGTTCGGCTGGAGCCGTTCGGCGGTTTCCGGCGGGCTGCTGTGCCTCACGGTCGCCGGGGTGGTGATGGCGCCGATCGTCGGTGGGCTGACCGAGAAGTTCGGGGTGCGGCGGGTCGGGATGGCGGGGATGCTGGGGATGGCCGCCGGATATGCCGGCCTGACGCTGAACGGCGGCTCGATCTGGCTGTATGATGCGGGGTGGGTGGTACTGTCGGTGCTGGGTGCGGGTACATCGCCGATTGTTTGGACCCGCGCGGTGGCGAGTTGGTTCGACCGGCAGCGTGGCTTGGCGCTCGGGCTGACGCTGTGCGGCACCGGGATGGTGGCGATCGTCGCGCCGGGCCTGGTCGGGGCGATCATTGCCGAGCATGGATGGCAGGCCGGGTTCCTGACGCTGGCCGGGGCGCAGATCGTGGTCGGGCTGCCGGTGGTGTACCTGCTGTTCCGTGCGCGGGAGGCTGGGGCGGCTGCGGTCACGGTCGAGCTGGAAGGGGTGACTCTGCAGGCGGCGGTGCGGGGGCGGGCGTTCTGGCAGGCCGCGGCGGCGTTCTTCCTGATCGCGATCGTGGTGGGTGGGCTGATCGTGCATCTGCCGGCGATGCTGGCGGACAGGGGGATTTCGCGTATGGAAGCCGGTGGGGCGCTCGGGTTCCTCGGGGTGTCGCTGTCGCCGGGCGACTGTCGATCGGGGCGCTGATGGACCGGCTGCCGGTGCGGCTTGTGGCGCCGGCTTTCATCGTGCTGCCGGTTCCGGCGTGTCTGATCCTGCTGCTGGGCGGCCCGGTAATTGCCGCTGTGATCCTGTTCGGCCTGTCCGCCGGGGGCGAGGTTGATCTGCTCGCCTACCTGGTCAGCCGCTATTTCGGCCTGCGCCATTATGCACGCGTCTATGGGTGGATGCTGTCGGCGTTCGGGACCGGCGTGGGGATCGGCCCG
>DASQVN010000438.1:0-2986 GCA_035640755.1 Rhodopila sp. | reverse complement strand
GACCCGCCGCCAGGCGAAGATCTGCTCATGGATGTTGATCTTCACCGGGCAGACATTGCTGCATGACCCGTTCAGCGTCGAGGCAAACGGCAGCGTCGAGTATTTCCGCTTGTCGAATGTCGGATCCAGGATCAGCCCGATCGGCCCCGAATAGGTCGCGCCATAGGCCAGCCCGCCGCTGCGCCGGAACACCGGGCAGGTGTTCATGCACGCGCCGCAGCGGATGCACTTCAACGAGGTCCAGAACTCCGCCATGCCCAGCCGAGCGGAGCGGCCGTTGTCGACCAGCACGATGTGCATCTCCCCGCCGTCGCGTGGCCCGCGGAAGTGCGATGTATACTGCGTGATCGGCGAGCCCAGCGCGCTGCGCGACAGCAGCCGGATGAACACGCCCAGGTCCCGCATCCGCGGAACCAGCTTCTCGATTCCGATCGAGGCGATGTGCAGCGGCGGCACATTCGCCGACAGGTCGGCATTCCCCTCATTGGTGCAGACCACAAACGATCCGGTCTCCGCCACCGCGAAATTGGCCCCGGTCAGGCCGGCTTCGGCCGACAGGATCAGCGGCCGCGTCGTCTCCCGCTGCCGCTGCGCCAAGTAGTTCACGTCGTCGTTCTCGGGGTCCGAGCCCAGGGTGCGGGCGAACACCTCCGCCACATCCCGCCGCAGCTTATGCACCGCCGGCACCACCACATGGCTCGGCTCCTCGCGGTCGAGCTGCTGGATGCGTTCCCCCAGATCGGTTTCGATCAACTCGATGCCGACGGCTTCCATGTAGTGGCGGAAGCCGCATTCCTCGGTCAGCATCGACTTCGACTTGATCAGCCGTTTCGCCCCGTGGTCGCGCAGGATGCCGTGCACAATGCGGTTGTGCGCGGCGCCGTCCTCGGCCCAGTGCACATGCACGCCGTTCGCCTGCGCGTTGGCCTCGAACTGTTCGAGGTACTCGTCCAGATGCGCCAGCGTGTGCTCCTTGATGCGCGACGCAAGCTCCCGCAGCTCTTCCCACTCCGGAATGGCGTGCATCTGCGCATCCCGCTTCATGCGCAGATCCCACAGCCGCTCGTCATGCATCTTCGCGTGCTCGGGGGCAGCGATGAAGCGCTTCGCAGACTCATGCAGATCGACCGGCCGATGCCCATGCGTCTGGGCGCCGCGCGGCTGCGGTTCCGCGGTCCGTGGCCGCAACGGCTGTGCTGTCGCCTCGGCATGCTGCA
The DNA here is from genome assembly GCA_035640755.1 of Rhodopila sp. Taxonomy (GTDB): domain Bacteria; phylum Pseudomonadota; class Alphaproteobacteria; order Acetobacterales; family Acetobacteraceae; genus Rhodopila. The sequence continues at coordinate 1,769 of DASQVN010000438.1, read as the reverse complement.
GCCGCTCTCCGTCCTGGCTGCGCGGCGCCTGGTCGCGGGCGCTCACGCCGCCGCTCCGTTCAGCACCTGCGCGATATGGATGAATTTCAGCTCCAGGCCCAGCCGTTCCGCGCAGCCCCGCTGGTGCATCAGGCAGGAGGAATCGGCCGATACCACATACTCCGCCCCGGCCCGCGCATGATCAGTCACCTTGTCGTGCCCCATCTTGGCCGAGATCGCCGGCTCGAACACACAGAACGTGCCGCCGAACCCGCAGCACTCATCCGGCCGCGCGATCTGCACCATCTCGATCCCCTTCACCTTGCCCAGCAGGTCGAGCGGCTTGGAAAAGAACGGCTGCCGCAGCTCCGACGGCGCCGCATGGTCGATCCCGCGCAGCGCATTGCAGTTGCTGTGATAGCTGACCCGGTGCGGGAACGACGCCCAGGGAAACGCCTCCACCTTCAGCACGTCGTGCAGGAACTCGACCAGCTCGAACGTACGCGCCCGCACCGCCTTGACCTCCGGCGTCTGCTCGATCGCCGTCAGATGCTCCCGCACCTGATGCGCGCAGGAGCCCGAGGGCACGACGATGCAATCATAGCCGCTGAAATTCCGCACGAACAGCGCCTCGGTCGCCGCCGCCTCCGCATGGCAGCCGGTGTTGGCCATCGGCTGCCCGCAGCAGGTCTGGTCGAACGGATAGGAAACGTCCAGCCCGAGGCGCTCCAGCAGTTCCAGCGTCGCGATCCCGACCTCGGGCTCGAACGCATCGACATAGCACGGGACGAACAGGGCGACGCGCATGGTCAACGGAACAGGTTGGTCCGCGCCAGCTCGACGATCTCGTCGCCGCGGCCGTTGATGATCGCCTTCGCCAGATAGACGCCGAACCCCTTGGCCTGCTCCATCGTCGTCTTCGGCGGCAGGGTCAGTTCCATCCGGTTGGTCACCACATCCACCAGCGCCGGGCCATTGTGCCGCAACGCACGGGACAGCGCCCCCTCCAGCTCGCCGGGGTCCTCGACGCGGATCCCCATGATGTCGCTCGCTTCGGCGAGCGCGGCGAAGTTCGGGTTCTGCAGCTCGGTGCCGGTATCGAGGAAGCCGCCGGCCTTCATCTCCAGCTCGACGAAGCCCAGCGTGCCGTTGTTCACCACCACGGTCTTCACCGGCAGGTTCTGCTGTTTCAGCGTGAACAGGTCGCCCATCAGCATGGCCAGCCCGCCGTCGCCCGAAAGCGAAATGACCTGCCGGCCGGGATACGCCGCCTGCGCCCCGATCGCCTGCGGCAGCGCATTCGCCATCGACCCATGCCAGAACGAGCCCAGCAGCCGCCGGCGCCCATTCATGGTAAAATAGCGTGCCGCCCACACCGTCGGCGTGCCGACATCGCAGGTGAAGACGGCATCATCCGCCGCCACCTGGTCCAGCACCCGCGCCAGGTACTGCGGATGGATCGGCTTCCGCCCCGGCCGCCCCACCGCCAGTTCATCGAGCGCCCGCCGCGCGTCACGGTAGTGTGCCATCGCGCGGTCCAGGAAGCTTCGGTCAGCCTTCGGCATCACCATGCCGCGCAGCGCCGCCGCGGTCAGCTTCACGTCCCCCACCACGCCGACATCGACACCCGTTCGCCGGCCGATATTCTCGGCCCGCAGGTCGACCTGCCCGATCTTCGCCTCGGTCGGGTAGAACTGGCGATACGGGAAGTCGGTGCCCAGCATCAGCAGCGCGTCGCAGTTCATCATCGCATGATAGCCCGAGGAGAACCCGATCAGCCCGGTCATGCC
>DASQVN010000437.1:0-2706 GCA_035640755.1 Rhodopila sp. | reverse complement strand
GCCCCCTTATTCTCCCGACAATTCCCGCCGCCGCCGGTCCAGCTCCTCGCTATACCGGCGGAGCGCGTACTGCTCGGTCAACAGCCCGATCACGTGTCGGTCAGTCGCGTTATCGACCACCACGAGCGCGTCGCTCTCGGCGTTCTCGAACATCGCCACCGCTTCCTTGATCGTCATCTGCGGCAGCAGCACGGTATCGGCGTAGTGGACGATGTCGCGCACCTTGTGCTCATCGTCGACATCCGCGTGCGCCTCCGGCAGCAGGACAATGCCGGCGTAGCGGTCGCCCTCATCCAGTGCGACGACGCGCTGGGTGACGCCCAGCGGAAAGTCGCGCCGGAACGCGGTCAGCGGCGTATCGGCCCGCACCGTGCGCATCTCCCGCCGCATCATCCGTCCGACCGTGAGGTTCCGCATCCAGCCGATATCGACGGCACTGCGGATCACCTCGCCGCGCAGATGGAAGCGCCAGGTGGCGAAGGAGTAGCCGAAGGTCCGCCGCACCGTCAGCGAAGAGACGACGCAGGCCGCCAGCACCGCCACCGTCATCGGCAGGCTGCCGGTCGCCTCCAGCGCCAGGAACCCCATGGTCAGCGGTCCGCCGATGACGGCGACCGCCAGGCCGCTCATACCCACCAGGGCACAGACCTCCTGCGGAATGGGATGCGCCGTGCTGACCAGCGCTAGCGCCCCGGCGAATGCCTTGCCGAGCAGCGCGCCGAGGAACAGGGAGGCGAAGAACAGGCCGCCGCGAAAACCTGAGCCGATGGAAATCGCGCTGCCGGTCGCCTTCAGCACCACCAGCAGCACAACCCAGCGCAGTGGATCATGCTCATTGAAGCTTTGGCCCAGCGCCCCGTGGCCGGATGACAGCACCGCGGGCGACACCAGCGCCAGGCAGCCCAGCGCCAGCCCGCCGACCGCCGGGCGCAGCCAGACCGGTACGCCGCTGCGGCGGAACAACTCCTCGGTGATGGTCACCCCGCGCATGATGGAGATCCCCAGCAGCGCGCACAGCATCCCCAGGGCCAGGATCGGGATGTAGTCCAGCGGCTCGATATGCCCGGGAACCGCGGGTGTCAGGTCGAACACGCCGCCGCCCAGCGCGTTCACCACCGCCTGCGACACCAATGCCGCGACTGCCACCGGGGCGAAGGACGCCATCGCGTAGGTGCCGATGATCAGCTCGAAGGCATAGAACGACCCGGTCAGCGGCGCATTGAACGCCCCGGAGATCGCCGCCGCCGCCCCGCAGCCCACCAGCAGGCGCAGGTCGTTGCGCCGGACGCGGAACGCGTGCCCCCAGCGGGAGCCGATCGCTGCCCCGATCTGCGTATAGCCCGCCTCCAGCCCCACCGAGGCGCCGACGCCGTTCGACATGATGGTCTGCAGCACGACGATCAGGCTGCCGCTGAGCGACATGCGCCCGCCATACAGTGCGTTCGCCTCGATCGGGTCGACCGTACGCCGCGTGCGCCACCGGCCGATCGCCAGCGTCACCAGCCCCAGGACCAGCCCACCGAAGGCCGGTACCAACACGGTGCGGAGCGGCGGCAGCCATGTCATCGCACTCAACCGCTGGTTGGGGCCGATGCCGAACAGGAGTTCATGGATCAACTGCGTCGTCTCGGTCATCAGCCAGACGCAGCAGCCGGTGGCACAGCCCAGGCAGGCTGCCAGCGCAACCAGCCAGATTTCATCCGTCCGCACCAGCGCGCGCAGGATATGCGGCGCATGCATGACGGCCGTCCCCAGGGGGCGGCGCGGGCGGCGGATCGGACGGTCAGTCACCCGTGCGGCGGACGCACTGATCCCGGCGGGTCGGGCGCGACGCGCGTCCGATAGAAAGGAACCGCCGTGCAATATCGGCATCACAAAATCCAGCCGCGCTCGAAGCCAAAAGGTACTTGTGGGACCACGAATAATCCCACGCAACATTTCATTCCGCAATTAGGGCAGTTTGATGGTAAAAAATTTTGTCCTGCTGTTTCCTCCCGCTGCTTTGTCTTCGTTTTGTCATCCCCGTTTCGTTATTCCCGCCTGATCGTCCCGTGGCCTCATCCCGTGGCGCGTTCCGCCTTCGTTGCTTCCAGGTCGTCGGCGATAAACGCGCGGATCACGTCCTGGATCGGCTCATGCGCCGAAAACCCCAGCGTACGGGCGTGCAGCGCCTCAAACGCCGGCGGCCAGGTCGAGACGATCGCGCGGATCGTCTCGTCCTCGACCCGCTTGACATGGGCCGAGGCCCCAGGCGCCACCGCCTCCAGTGCCTGCAGCAGGTGTGCCACCGTGGTGCTGATGCCCGGTGGGTCGATGCTGCGGTCCAGCCCCATCCGGCTGGTGTCGATCGTCGCCGCATGCAGGAGCCAGTCGACCGCCCGCCGCGGGCTGCACACCCAGACGGCGAAATCGTCCGGCACCGGCAGCTCGGTGTCGAGCCCGAGCAGGGCTTCCCGCACGATGGCCGAGAAGAACGAGCTCGCCGCCTTGTTCGGCCGGCCCGGCCGCACGATCACGGTGGGCAGCCGGATCGAGACGGCATCCAGGAAGCCGCGCCGCGAGGCATCGGCCAGGATCAATTCGGCGATCGCCTTCTGCGCCCCGTAGCTGTTGCCGGGGATCTGGCGGGCATTGTCCGGCAGGGTCGTGTTCTGGTTCGCGCTGAAACTGGCAACCGAGCTGGTGAACACCACCCGCGGCCGCGTG
>DASQVN010000436.1:0-2204 GCA_035640755.1 Rhodopila sp. | reverse complement strand
GGCTCGCAGCGGCAGCGTGTGATCAGGCGTTAGCTATAACGCTCTTCCAGCCAGGGATCGGCGTTGTTGTGGTAGCCGCGTACCTCCCAGAAGCCGGGATGGTCGCTGATCGTGAATTGGACGCGGCGCAGCCACTTGGCTGATTTCCACAGATAGAGCCGCGGCACCAGCATGCGGACAGGGCCGCCGTGCTCGCGGGTGATCGGCTTGCCTTCCCACCGGTGCACCAGGAACACATCGGGCTGGTCAAACTGGTCGAGCCGGACATTGGCCGCATAGCCGTCATAGGAGTAAAAGATGACGTGCTTCGCCTCCGGTGCGGGGCGCACAAGCTCGATGATCGCGCGGGCGGATACCCCCATCCAATGGTTGTCGTAGCGTGACCACTGCGTCACGCAATGCATGTCGGAGACGCTTTCGGTCTGCGGCAGTGCCATGAACTCATCCAGCCGCAAACTCAGCCTGTTCTCGACCGCGCCGTCGATGTCCAGGCGGAACTTCTGCTCGGTTACATGCGGCTGTGCGCCGAGGTCGAGCACCGGCCAGTCCTTCACCAGGCGTTGCCCCGGCGGCAGCCGGTCCCGCGCCGGATCGCCAGTGCTGCCGGTCAGAAGCCGGCCCTCGCGCGCCCAGTCCTGCTTGCGTTCGATCAGCTTGTTCCGGACGCTGCCGGTTATCTCGATATCGTCGTCAGCCATTGAAATCCCAGTCTTGCCGGGCGGAAAGGTTGGCGGTTCCGGCGGGAGTTGCAAGGGCGTAGCGTCTTGTGCGGCCACTGGCAGGCAGCCAGTGTGCGGTGAGCGCTTCGGGAAACCTCCATGACAGACCGTTATCGCCTGATCGGTTCGACCGCCTCGCCCTATGCGCTCAAGCTGCGGGCGCTGCTGCGCTATCGGCGCATCCCGTTCGACTGGGTGATCATGACGCGGGCATTGCGGGCCGAGACGGCGCATCTGAAGCCCAGCCTGATCCCGGCCCTGCAGTACCCGGACGGCACATATCGCGGCGAGACCACCACGCTTGCCTATGACCTGGAGCAGCGCCACCCGGACCGCTCGGTCATCCCGCCGGACCAGGCTGTCGCCTTCGCCTGCGACCTGCTGGAGGATCTGGCCGACGAATGGGCGGTCAAGCCGCTGTTCCTGTACCGCTGGTGGGACCCCGAGGACCAGGCCTACGTATCCCGCTGGGCGGCCGAGGAATGGTCGGTCTCCGACAAGCCCACCGGCAGCGCCGAGGAAATCGAGGAATTTCGCCTGCGCCAGATCGGACGCATGCCCATTCTGGGCGCGACCGAGGCGAACCGCCCGCTGCTGGAGGAAAGCTACCGCCGTATCCTGCAGGCGTTCGAGCCGCATGTCGGCATGAACCGCTATCTGTTCGGCAGCCGCCCGTCGCTGGCCGATTTCGCGTGGTTCGGGCAGCTCAGCCAGATGGCAACCGACCCCACGCCGATGCGGATCATGCGCCGGATCGCCCCGTTCACCGACCACTGGGTGCGCCGGCTTGATGACGCATCAGGCGTGGATGGCGCGTGGGCGCCGCGCGAGGCGGCATTGTCCGGCTGGGCGGAGGCGCTGCTGGGTATCGCGGGCGAGCTGTATCTCCCGTTCCTGGCAGCAAACGAGCGCGCGTTCACGCAAGGCTTGCAGCGGCTGGAGATCGAGGCGTGGGGCCTGCGCTACACGCTGGTACCGTTCAAGTACCAGGTAAAATGTCTGCAGCGCTTGCGGGAGCGATTCGCCGCGCTGCCCCCGTCCGGCCGAGACGCCCTGCGGCCGGTTCTGGGACGGACCGGCTGCTGGTCCTGGCTGGCGGCGCCGTGATATCTCGGCCGATCCGTGATTGACCGCAGCGCCACGCGGGAGCATGAAATACCGGCCATGATCCTTCTCATCGACAACTACGACAGCTTCACCTTCAACCTGTACCACTTCCTGGGTGACGTGGATGGGCGGGCTGGCAGCTTCGATTGCCAGGTCTGGCGCAACGACAAGCTGTCGGTCGAACGGGCGCTGGCCATGCGGCCGGAGGCGATCGTGCTGTCCCCTGGCCCGTGCACACCGAATGAGGCCGGGATCTGCCTCGACCTGATTGCCGCCGCGGCCGGCAAGGTGCCGCTGCTGGGCGTCTGCCTCGGCCACCAGGCGATCGGCCAGGCATTCGGCGGCACCGTCATCCGTGCGCCCGAGCCGATGCATGGC
>DASQVN010000435.1:0-8817 GCA_035640755.1 Rhodopila sp. | reverse complement strand
ACATCCAGAGTGAAATGTCTTGCGCGTGGCAACGAGTAGAGAAAAGCAGCGCACTGCACGAAAAATGATGCGCGCCGAGCCGCACGATGCGCCTGCGGCGTGCCACGGAGCCTATCGCGCGGCGGAGCGCGCCTCGACGGCGGGCTCATGACCGGCAGGCTCATGATTGGCGGGCTCGTGACCGGCGACCTCATGGCCGGTCTGGCGCCGGATCACGTCGTTGACGCCGCGTGAGGCCTCGGCGGCCACGACAACCGCGACATCGCCCCAGTAATGGTCCAGCGTGCCGGCCGGGATCTCGTTCAACTGCACCACCCTGCCCCGTTCGTCACCCGCAGCGGTCTTGATGATCCACTGGATTTCCACCCGCTGCTGCCGCCCCGGGATCGGCACGACCCTAACGACCCCCTGCACGATGAAGTCGGCATCAGTCGGCGTGGTCAGGACCACCGGCCCCAGCACCGCGAGACGGGAGCGCATCTGCTGGGTCAGCGACTGGTCGCCGTCGCCCGGGGCGCCGGTGACCTCGGCAACCTCGACCTTGGCGGCCCGGTTGTACAGGCTGTTCGGATCCGCCTTGTCGTGCGCGAGGCGGATGCTGGTGAGCACGGCACCGATTCGCGGCGCGGCTTCGGCGGCAACCTGGTGCAGCAGCGCCGGTTCGGCGTCGGCCCAGGCGGACAGCGGCACCCTCTCGCCCCGCGCCGTCCCCTCCTCCTTGCCCTGCGGGTTCAGGATGCTGAACTCCGGCCTTACGAAATTCCCATCCCGCTCAGCCTTGGTGACGACGCGCCAGGTATTCGGGGTGGGTGCACGGACCATGGCCGGCACCTCGGACGCCTGCAGCGCGAGCGCGATCTGGTTTGCCAGCTCCCGGTTGGCGGCGTCGGGCAGCAGCGTGTCGGAGCCCGGCGGCACGTCGAGCAGCGGGGTTGCCGGCCGCGCGAGGCGGCGGGCAGTCGCACCAGGGTTGCCAATGAATGGCTCCGGCAGGTCGCCACACGCGGACAACGCCAGACACAGCAGCAGAAGGCTGCCCAAACGCTTGATCATGCGGCGCCTTCAAGCAGACAGCGCACGCGGCTGGAAGGGGGAAACCTTATCGTTCCGTCGCAGTCCGCGGTCATGCCGGGCGAATCGCGGAAATCTGGTGGCCGATCGGCCCGGCGTTCGCCAGGGTGCGGCGCCGGTGGCTGAAGAACCGTTCCTCGTCGGCCAGCGTGTCGGTTCCCTGCAGTTCCACCTGCGCGACCCCGGCGGCGCGAAGGCGGGCGGCGCAGTAGCCTGGCAGGTCGAACTGCCAGCGGTCCTGGCGCCGGCCGGCTGCAAAGAAGACGACGTCCTGTGGTGTGCGGGCGAGGACGGCGTCGCGCAGATCGGGACCGACCTCATAGGACGCCTGGGCGATGCAGGGGCCGATCGCGGCGATGGTCCGGGCGGCGGCGGCGCCCAGGGCCTGCATCGCAAGCAACGTCGCCTCGATCACGCCGGCCACGGCGCCGCGCCAGCCGGCATGCGCGGCGCCGACGACATTGGCCCACGGGTCGACGAACAGCACCGGCGCACAATCGGCGGTGACGATCCCGAGCGTGATATCGGGGCAGGCGGTCACCATGGCGTCGGCCCGCTCACCCTGTCCGGCGGGCCAGGGATCCGTCGCCTTGATCACCCGTGCGCCGTGCACCTGGGTAAGGCCGACCAGGCGGACGGGATCGGCACCGAGGGCGCGGGCAGCCCGGGCGCGGTTCTCCTGCACGGCGGCGGGATCGTCCTGGCTGCTCAGGCTACAGTTGAGGCTGGCATAAGGGCCGGCGGAGACACCGCCGCGGCGGGTGAAAAAACCATGGGGCACCGGGATGGATGCCGCGGTCAACGCTTCGGCCATGGCCGGCGGTACTCCGTTCAGGCGTGTCGGGGTTGTGTGCGTGATGGGCCAGTTAGCAGTGAACCGGCCCCGGTTTCCAGGTTATGTTAGGAGGAAAGCGTGGGAGGAAGCCTGCATGATTGGCGTGGAGTGGAGGACGACCCGGTTTCGCGCGTTCCGCCTCGGGCGCGACGGCGCCATCCGCGATCAGCGCAACGTCGCGAAAGGCATCGCGCAGGTGCCCGACGGGCGGTTCGGCGATACGTTGCGTGAGGAGATCGGTCCCTGGCTGGCGGCGGGTGAGGACAGGGTGCTCCTGTGTGGCGCGATCGGCGGCAGCGAGGGCTGGAAGGAGGCGCCGCTGCGGCCCTGCCCGGCCGGTATCGCCGAACTGGCCGGCAGCCTGGTCGATATCGGCTTCGATTGGGCACGGGTGAAGGTGGTGCCCGGCGTCTCCGCCCTGGACGATTCGGGCGTTACGGAGATGACGCTGGGCGAGGAGACCCAGGTCATGGGGGTGGAGCCATTGCTCCGCGACGGTGGTCTGGCCTGCGTGCCGGGCCTGCATGCGAAATGGTTGCGAGTTCGTGACGGGCGCATCGTCAACGTCACCACGCACATGACCGGAGAGATCTACGGTGCGCTGCGGCGGCACACCATCCTGGCGCGGGCGATGCGTGACGGGCCATCGAACGGCGCGCCGTTCGATGCCGGGGTCGCGCGGTCGGGCGAGGCCGGCGGGCTGTTGCACCACCTGTTCGGCGTGCGCGCACTGACCTTGGCCGGCAAGCTGTCGGAATCCGATGCGCCTGCGTATCTGTCCGGCATCCTGGTCGGGCATGAGGTTCGTGCAGCGCTGGCCGGTGCGGTCGGCACCGTGGTGCAGGTGGTGGGCCTGCCGGAGATGACGGCGCTGTACGCCAAGGCGATCGCCGCCTGTGGCGGGTTTGCCGAGCGGCATGACGGTGACGCGGTGGCGCGGGGTCTTGGCCTGATCGGCGATCGCGCGTTCTGGGGCTGAATCGGGGGTGTTCGGGCCGCGCCTCTGCCCCGCTGGGTCCGAAACAAACTTCACAATTTCGTGAGGTCGTGGCCGGAGAGTCTTATTAATTCTCCGCGCCGTTCCCATGCGGCACCGCCGTACAAGGATTGATCCCCGTGGGCGCCGCGAGACGTCTCCACAACCGATACGTTTCGGATAATTGATCCGAAACGGAGATTCGTGTCTTCAAAGTTCAATGTCCACAGCGGGGCGCATTGGTTTGCGCACCGCCTCGCAAAATTGGGATTCGGCTGGGCCGCCCAGCGAATATTGTCGAACTGGAATATCAGCGCGTGTCGTGACATGCAGATGCACGCAAGCAACTCGCACGTGGTTCTGGGAAGGCTCATCATATGGTCTCAGCGGTAACTATCGGCGGCAGTACCGGCAAGCCGGTCATCCTGCAGTTCGATTCGACATCAAACTATACATTGGCAGCGCAGATCGCAGCGCGGATCAACGCCGGACTCGGCGACGGGTCGGTCGTGCTGACCTACAACCCATCCGACACAGCCGAAACGATCCCGGGCGGCAAGACCGGTGCCTTCGTCCAGACCGGCCCCATGCCGGCTCGGCTGACGGCATCGTTCCCGATCGACCTGGTGAACACCGGCGGCAGCGCCGTCGTGCTGGGCAGCGATGCGCCCAACCAGGTCGTGCTGTCCGACCAGTTCACAAACCTGACCTTCGTCGCCAACGCCGGCTCGGGCACCGTCGTCGCCGGCGGCGGCAACAACCGCCTGGCAGTCAGCGGCGATAGCACCAGCGGGTGGTCGTTGTTCACCGGCGACGGCAATGACCTGATCTCCGCGCTGGGCGAGCTCAGCGCCACGATCGGCGCCGGCGGCGGACTGAACGCGATCGCCCTGGGCGGCGGGCACGACCTCGTTGTCTCCTCCGGCAGCGACCTGATCGCCGCCGGGTCGGGCGCCGTCACGGTCGATGCGACGGCCGCACAGAACGATTTCGTGCAGGGCCAGTCAAGCCATCTGCTGTTCCTGGGCGGCGCCGGCAACACCACGATCGTGGGCGGCACCGGCAGCGACACCTATTACGGCGCCGCCGGATCGACCTTCGCGCAGATGCAGGGCTGGAGCGGCCAGCAGCTCATCGAGGGCGGCAGCGCCGGCAACAACCTGCTGATGGCCGGCGACGGTGCCGCCACGCTGGTCGGCGGCGGCGACAACGACCAGCTCTACGCCTACGGCTTCACCGGCCAGTTGCTGAAGGCGAGCGGCGGGAACGAGACGCTCTCGGCCGCGCTGTCATTCGGCAACGACACGCTGGTCGCCGGGCCGGGCCACGACCTGATCGTCACCAGTCCGGGCCAGGATACCGTGATCGGCGCCAGCGGTCAGGCCACGGTGAAAGCCAGCCCGGGCACGACGTTCGAGTTTGTCAATCACCAGGCCGGCGGCACCGAGCTGGTCACCGGCATGTTCGATCCGTCATCGATCCATATCGACCTCGACGGCTACGGGCACGACGAGATCCGGCGCGCACTGGACAGCCAGACCGTGCAGAACGGATCGGTCACCATCAGCCTGACCGACGGGACGAAGGTCACCTTCGAGGATGTTACTTCACTCAACCGGTCGAACTTCACCTCACATTGAGGCCCTCACACTGGGACCCTCACACTGAGGCGTTGTCTGAGCGCGTGATCCACGTCTCCCAGCGTTCCGACTCGGGCGATCACGCGCGGATGACCCGGTCGATGAATTCCTGGGCGCTGCCCAGGTAATTTGCCGGGTCGATCAGGCGTTCGATTGCGGCGCGATCCAGGCGGGATGACACCGCCGGATCGCGCTCCAGTGCATCCGCCAGCGGAATACCCTCGGCCAGCGCGGTATCGCAGGCGTGCTTGACGACGTGGTGCGCCTCGGCGCGGCCGAGCATCGGGGCGAGGCCCATCATCACTGCTTCCGAAACGATCAGGCCGTGAGTCAGGCCGAGGTTGGCGCGCATGCGCGCGGCATCGACGACCATGCCCTCGGCGATGGCACGGGTGTGACCCAGCGCGCCGTGGGTCAGGGTGAAGACCTGCGGGATGACCAGCGCCTCCGCCTGCCAGGGTCCGGTCGCACGCTCATGGTCCTGCGCCATGGCGCCGAGCATCACGGGCACCAGACCGTGGACGGTGCGGCTGGCGGCAAGAATGTATTCCGAGGCAATTGGATTGCGCTTCTGCGGCATGGTGGAGGACTGGCCCCGCCCGGCGACATAGGGCTCCGCCACCTCGCCCACTTCGGTCTGCGCCAGCAGGATGACGTCGGTGGCGAGCTTCGCCAGCGTGCCGCACACGAGGCCCAGAAAGCCGACCGCCTCGGCCAGCGCGTCACGGCAGACATGCCAGGGTGCCAGGGGCGCATTCAGGCCAAGTTCGGCGGCCAGTGCCCGCACGACCGCGATGCCCTGGTCCTGCAGCGAGGCAAGGGTGCCGGCCGCGCCCGCAAATTCGACGACCTCGACCCGCGGCCGAAGCTCCCTCAGGCGTTGCAGGTGGCTGATGAACGGCATGGCCCAGATCGCGCATTTCAGACCGAAGGTGGTGGGCAGCGCCTGTTGCAGGTGGGTGCGCCCAGCCATCACGGTATGGCGATGGCGGTCGGCCTGCTGCTTCAGGGCAGCGAGGATGGCGCGAAGTTCGGTTTCGATCAGGTTCAGCCCGTCGCGGACCTGCAGCACCGTGGCGGTGTCCATGATGTCCTGCGTGGTGGCGCCCCAATGGGTCCAGGCACCCGCCTGCCCGGCGGCCTTGGACAGGCCGGCGACCAGGCCGACGACCGGGTAGCCGACATTGCGCGCGCTGGCCGCAAGGTCCTCGGTGCGCAGGTTCTCCACCCTGGCGGCGGCGGCGATGGCCGCGGCCGCGTCGGCGGGAATGATATCGAGGCGCGCCTGGACCCGGGCGAGCGCGGCCTCGACCTCGAGCATGCGCTGGAAGTAGGCTCGCTCATCGAACACCGCTCGCATTGCATCGCTGCCGTACAGCGTGCCCAGGATCGGGCCGTCGGCGGGGTTCACGGGCATGATGGAAGCTCCCTTCCCTGGCGTTCGGCTGCGGTTAAGCCAGAGGGATGGCCGGGTGGCAATCCGGCCCGGCGGATTGGACACCCCGGCCGCAATCGCACAGGTTCGGGACCCGACCACACCGAAGGAGATCGAGGAAACCATGATCCACCCAGAGCCGACGAACGCCAGGGTTTCCGACCACGGGGCGGACGCAGTGATGGCGTACGCGGCATCGCGGCGATGGCTCGTGCGCACAGCCGGTTACGCCGGGCTTGGGCTGGCGGCGTCCCGGGCGTGGGCGGAGGCAACGATGCATTTCTCCCCGCCGCTGCCGGGTGGGCCGAACGAACGGCCGCTGATCACGAACTTCCCCACGAAGGGGCCGATGATCCTGCAGCGCACGCGCGCCCCGCTGCTGGAAACGCCGTTCGAGGTGTTCGACAAGGGCGTGTTCACACCCAATGACCAATTCTTCGTGCGCTGGCACTGGGCCAACATCCCGACGCAGATCGATGTGGATGCCTTCCGGCTGACGGTGCGGGGGCACGTGAACCAGACGCTCTCGCTGTCGCTGCCGGAAATCCTCGCAATGCCGCGGGCGGAGGTGGTGGCGGTCAACCAGTGCTCGGGCAATTCGCGCGGCTATTTCCAGCCGCGGGTCGCGGGCGGCGAGTGGGGCAACGGCGCCATGGGCAATGCGCGCTGGACCGGCGTGCGGCTGCGCGATCTGCTGGACCGCGCGGGCGTCAAGGCGGGGGCGGTCCAGGTCCGGTTCGATGGGCTGGATGAACCGACGGTGCCGGACGGGCCCGATTTCATGAAGTCGCTTGCCATCGACGATGCGCGCGACGGCGAGGTGATGGTCGCCTTCGGCATGAACGGCGAGCAACTGCCGCTGCTGAACGGGTTTCCGCTGCGCCTGGTCGTGCCGGGCTGGTACTCGACCTACTGGGTCAAGATGCTGAATGACGTCGAGGTGCTCGACAAACCCGACGACAACTACTGGATGGCGAAGGCCTATCTGATCCCGGACACGCCGGGCGCCAACGTGGCGCCGGGACAGACCGGGTACAAGCAGGTGCCGATCAACCGGATGGTGCCGCGGTCCTTCGTGACCAATCTGCGTCCTGGGGAGACGGTGAAGGCGGGTGCGCCGGCGCCGGTGCGGGGGATTGCGTTCGGCGGCGATGCCGCGGTGGCGCGGGTCGAGCTCTCGGTCGACGGGGGCAAGCACTGGCAGCCGGCCAGGCTGGGCCGGGATGAAGGGAAGTACAGCTTCCGGCAATGGCAGGCGGCATTCACCCCTGCGGCGCGCGGCCAACAGGTGGTCATGGTCCGCTGCACCAATGCGAACGGCGTCACGCAGCCGGCCAAGCCGGTCTGGAACCCGTCGGGGTTCATGCAGAACGTCATCGAGTCCACGCCTGTCACCGTGGCCTGAGGGAGAACCAGCCGTGTTCAAGATCCGCAGGCTGCTTCCCGTCGTCCTGGCCCTCGGCGCCGCGCTGCCGGCCCCTTCGGGTCATGCCCAGAAGCAGCAGCTCAGTTCGCTGAAGTCGGTGAATGTCGATCTGCCGCAGGGCGACCGCCAGTTTCCCCCCGGCCCTGGGGCGGATGCGATCACCAACAACTGCCTCGCCTGCCATTCGGCGGAAATGATCCTGAACCAGCCTGCGATGTCGAAGGCGACGTGGGAGGCAGAGGTGAACAAGATGATCAACACCTACAAGGCGCCGGTTGCCGCCGACGATGTGGCCGCGATCGTCGGATATCTGGAGGCGACGAAGGGAGCCGGGCCGGTGAGGTGAGTGGTTGGGCGTGATGGTGGCCCCAGGCCGACCGTGCGCGGTGCCCTCTCCGTCGCGGCCGGACTTGATCCCGCCATCTGCGCTGCAACGGTGGTGCGTAGATGGCCGGCGATCGCCGGGTCGAGCAGAAGAATTTTGCCCGCGTGCCGTGCCCTCTCCGTCATGGCCGGCCGCCGAGCCGGCCATCTGCGCTGCACCGGTGGTGCGTGGATGGCCGGGTCAAGCCCGGCCATGACGGAAGCGTACCGATCATATATCCTCTACAGGAACGAGATCGGGTCCACATCGATATCGACCCGTGCCCCGGCCGGCACCTTCACGGCATCGAGCCATCTGCGCAGCAGCGGCTGAACGGCCATGTCGCGGCGCACCTTCAGTAGCAGGCGGCGGCGGTGGCGGCCGCGCAGCAGCGCCATCGGCGCCGGTGCGGGGCCGAGCACCGTGATGCCGTCGCCTTGGGGGGCGGTCCAGCCCAGGTCGCGGGCAACCGTGTCAGCCAGCAGCGCGGTGTCGGCGCTGACGATCAGGGCGGCCAGGCGGCCATAGGGCGGCCATTCGCCATCGCGCCGCGCTTCGGCCTCGCTGGCCATGAAGGCATCGAGATCGCCGTGCAGCAACGCCTGCATCACCGGATGCTCGGGGACGAAGGTCTGCAGCATAACCTGTCCGGGCGCCTCGGCCCGCCCTGCCCTGCCGGCGACCTGGTGGAGCAATTGCACCGTGCGTTCGCTGGCGCGGAGCTCGCCGCCCGCAAGGCCAAGATCGGCATCGACCACACCGACGAAGGTCAGGTGCGGGAAGTGCCAGCCCTTGGCGACGAGCTGGGTACCGATGATCAGGTCCACCGCGCGGTCCTCGATGGCGTGGGCGGCAGCCGCGGCGTCGTTGGGCCCGTTGATCGTGTCGCTGGCCATGATCAGCCGGCGCGCGGTGGGAAAGACCTTGGCGGCTTCCTCGGTGATGCGCTCGATGCCGGGACCGACGGGGGTCAGGTTATCGGCGGCGCCGCAGGCGGGGCACTCCGGCGGGATCGGGATGGTGTGGCCGCAATGGTGGCACAGCAACTGGTGGCGCGTGCGGTGCTCGAC
>DASQVN010000434.1:0-5788 GCA_035640755.1 Rhodopila sp. | reverse complement strand
CCCTGGACGACATGCGCGCCATAACCGGCAATTCGTGCCACCTTGGCGGGTGGCGTTCCCGCCGGGACGTAGATTTCGGCAGACATGCCAAGCTGCTGCGCCGCGTAGGCCACCGCGGCACCATGATTGCCGCCGGAGGCCGCGATCACGCCGGTGGCCTGCGATTGCGTCGACAACAGTCGGTTGAACGCGCCACGCGGCTTGAAGCTGCCCGTCACTTGCAGCAACTCAAGCTTCAGGCTCACCGGCACCTCGACGCCGAAGGTGCTGCCCGGCTCGGTCAGCACCGGGGTCCGGCGCACATACTGCGATATGCGGAGGGCGGCGTTTGTAACGGAATTTCGATCAATCATGATAAACTCGACGCTGGCATGCGCCGCCTTGTGTCACAAGTCGCTTTCTTTTCCCGTTCATTCGCATCAAAGTGCGCGTCTATGCACGACCAGAGGCGCATGCACGGTAGCTGCATAGCACGCGATGATGACGCGGTTCTGATTGTTGGTCCCTCCGGGGCAGGCAAATCCGACTTAGCGCTGCGCATGCTCTCGCGCGGATTCGCGCTGATTGCCGATGATCAGGTTCAGATCACCGACGGTGTCGCGTCGTGCCCCACGGAACTGGCCGGATTGCTGGAGGTACGCGGCATCGGCATCGTCCGGCTGCCCTGCCGCTCCGCGGCGCGACTTGCCCTGGTGGTCGAAGTTGGGGCAACACCGGATCGTATGCCGTATCCGACCACCCACCCCGACCTGCTGCTGCCGCTGATCCGGCTTGACGCGGCACAGCCTTCGGCACCCGAGCGGCTGGCGCTGGCGCTGGACTGCGCTCTGGGCCGCATCCCGCAGATCGCCGGAGCGTTTGCGGCATGAGCCCGCCGTCCACCCGCTCGGTCGTGATCGTGACCGGACTGTCCGGCGGCGGGAAGGCGTCGATGCTGCGGGCGCTGGAAGACGTGGGGTATGAGGCGGTGGACAACCCGCCGCTGCCGATGCTGGACGAGATGGTGCGGCGCGCCGATCATAACCTCGCGGTCGGCATCGATGCCCGGACACGCGGCTTTGATGCTCAGGGCGTGCTGGAGACGATGGAGCACCTGCGGCGCAATCCCGCCCAGCGGGTGCAGCTTCTCTATGCCTGGGCCGATGAGCGCACGTTGCTGCGGCGGTACTCGGAGACGCGGCGCCGTCACCCGCTGGCGCCGCATGGCCGGGTGACCGACGGCATTGCGGCAGAGACGGCCTTGACCGAGGTTCTGCGCGAAGCCGCCGACCTGGTGATCGATACGTCGGACCTGCCGCTGGCCGGCCTTCGTCGGATCATCGAACAAAATTTCGGCGCTTTGGCAGACGAAAATCAGGCCCTGATGGCGATCTCACTGATCTCCTTTGGGTATCCGCAGGGCCTGCCGCGCGAGGCAGATCTGGTATTCGATGCGCGCTTCCTGCGAAACCCGCACTACGACCCAATATTGCGCCCAAGGACCGGTCTAAACCCCGAGGTCGGGGCCTATGTGGCGGCGGACACAGATTTCGCGCCGTTCTATGCGCAAGTTGTCGGACTACTGGATCTGGTCCTGCCGCGGTTTGTTCAAGAGGGTAAGAAGTATGCCACAATTGCGGTTGGGTGTACTGGTGGACGGCACCGGTCCGTCTATCTGATTGAGAAACTTGCAAACCACCTCGCCCTTGTTCCAGCCGGTTCGTCAGACGTTTGTTCGCCGTGGCGGGTCTTCGTCACACATCGCGAACTGGTCCGGCAGGGCGAGGCGGATGCCTTCCTGATGGACCGCCCGGTTGCGCGCCGGGCTGAATCGGATTTAGACAAGGTTGCGCAAGCCTTGTCCGTTCAGGCGTAGGAGGCCTGAGACATTACCATGGGAAAACCGAATGCTTGCGGATGTGCCTGTTCCGCTTCCCTCAGGGACGCTTTGGTCCGCCCATGATCGGCATGGTCCTGGTGACGCACGGTCGCCTTGCCGAGGAACTCCGTTCCGCGATGGAGCACGTCGTGGGGGAGCAACGGAACGTGGACACGGTCTGCATCGGGCCCGACGACGACATCGAAAACCGTAAGGCGGAAATTGAGGCTTGTATCGGCCGCTGCGACACCGGCGACGGCGTAGTACTGCTGACCGATATGTTCGGCGGCACGCCGTGCAACCTCGCGATCTCGATGATGGAACGCAAAGGGGTGGAAGTGATCGCCGGCGTGAATCTGCCGATGCTGGTCAAGCTCGCAAAGGTGCGGTCGAAGCAACCCTTGGCCGACGCCGTAAACTGCGCCGAGGACGCCGGCCGGAAATACATTGCCGCTGCTTCGCACGTGCTGCACGGGCACGGCTGCAAGGGCAACGGCACATGTACATGACCGAGGCCACATGACCGAGGCAGCAGCGTCCGCGTCGTCGGGCGAGCCTGTTCTTTCTCGGGTCGTGACAATCATCAACAAGCGCGGGCTGCACGCACGTGCCGCCGCACGGTTCGTCACCTTGGCCGAACGCTTCGGTGCCTCGGTCGACGTTGTGCGTGACGGTCAGGTCGTCCCAGCCCGCTCCATCATGGGCCTGATGATGCTCGGCGCCGGGAAAGGCAGCGAAATCGAGTTGCGTGCCGAAGGCTGGGATGCCAAGGAGGCGTTGGACGCCCTGGCTGCCCTGGTCGAGGCCGGCTTCGATGAACAGGATTGATCCGCCGCCGCCGCAACACAAGCGACTGAGTCGCTCAGCCCTCGCTGCGCCTGAGTCCCGTTCGGCCACCGAGCGGACCTTCAACGGCATCGCCGTATCACCCGGCATCGGGATCGGGCCGGTATTCGGCACGACTGAGCCCGAAGCAGTGGTGGAACACCGCCGCATCGACGCCGCCGCGGTCGGGGCTGAGGGCGCACGCCTCGACGCAGCCATCATCCAGTCCCGCAAGCAGCTAGTGAAGCTGCGCGCGCGCCTCGCGGTGCTGCCGGAGGAGAGCCAGTCGGAAATCGCGCCGCTCATTGATGCCTACATACGCATGATCGGCCCGTCACGGCTGATCCGTGGCGTCCGTCGGCGCATCGAGGAAGACCTCGTCTCGGCCGAAACCGCGGTGAGCGAGGAGACCGACGCCATCGCCGGCGCGATCCTGGAGCAGGCCGAACCGGGCCTGTCCGCCGAGGACCGTGCCAGCCTCAAGCGCCGAGCGGATGAAGTGCATGAGATCGGGCGGCGGTTGATCCGCAATTTGACCCGTGCGCCGTTCCGCAGCTTCGCCGGGCTGCCCGAGGGGGCTGTTCTGATCAGCGAAGCGCTGCGCCCGGCTGATGCTGCGCTGCTGGATCCTTCGCGCCTAGCCGGCGTGGTGACGGAGGAAGGCGGCGCGGAGGGGCACACGGCCGTGATGCTGCGCGCGCTGGGTGTGCCTTCCGTCCTGGGCGTGGCTGGGTTGGGGCAGGCATTCAAGCCGGGCGACACAGCAATCGTTGACGGGCTGACCGGCACGGTGACGCTGAATCCCTCGGCGGAGACCATGGCCGCCGCCCGCAAGGCGGTGACCGCCTTCGCCCGGGAGCGTCAGCGCTACGCCAGGCTGCGCCGCCTGCCGGCGGAAACGCAGGACGGCGAGGCCGTGGAACTGCAGGCCAATCTGGAGCTGCCGATCGAACTGCCGCTGATCGTGCAGTCCGGCGCCGTCGGTATTGGGCTGCTGCGCACCGAATTCCTGTTCATGAATCGGGAAACCATCCCGGACGAGGCGACCCAGACCGAGTCGTACCGCGCCATCATCGAGGCGATGCACGGCGACCCGGTGACGATCCGTGTACTCGACTGGGGCGGCGAGAAGGAGATCGAGGCGCTCAGTCTGGCCGGTATCGTGCCGGAAGTCGCCGACACCAATCCGGCGCTCGGGTTGCGCGGCATCCGCCTGCTGCTGCGTCGGCCGGAGCTGCTGGAGGCGCAGTTCGCAGCGATCCTTCGCGCCGGGATGGCCGGCCCTGTGCGCGTGCTGCTGCCGATGGTAACGACGGTCGGGGAGGTTCGGGCGGCCCGCGATAGCTACGAAAAGGTGGCCAGGCGCCTGCGTCGGCGCGGCGAGAAGATCCCCGAAAAGCTGCCGCCGCTCGGCATCATGATCGAAACGCCCGGCGCGGCCTTGTCGGCCGATGCCCTGGCGCTGGAGGCGGATTTCTTCTCGATCGGTACGAACGACCTGACAGCCTACACGCTGGCCGTGGACCGCGCGGAAAGCGACGTGGCGCCCCTGTATGATCCGATGCACCCGGCTGTGCTGCGGCTGGTGCAGTTCGCGACCGAGGCGGCGCTGCGGCTGCGCATGCCGGTCTCGATCTGCGGCGAGATGGCGGCGTCGCCAAAGCTGACGCCGCTGTTGCTGGGCCTCGGCGTGCGATCCCTCAGCATGAACGCCTCGGCGATTCCACGGGTGAAGCAGGTGGTTCGCTCCATCGCACTCGACGTGTGCGTCCGCTTTGCCCGGCGCGTGATGGAACAGGGCGATCCCGAGCAGATTCGCAATCTGCTGGACAATTTCGGCGCCGGAGCCAGCACGGCCCTGAGTTAGGCGTGCCTATCCCTGCTCGGGCAGCGGCAGCGCCGTGGGGCGCCGTCCGCCGCCCGGCTGAAAACGGCTGAGATAGGTCGGCACGACCAATTCCACCGGGGTCGGTGTGATACCAAGGTCGGCAAGCCCGGCGGCACCAGGACTGACGATGTTGTCGCGCGCGAGCAGCAGCAATTGATCGGGTGTCAGCGGTTTGCCCGGCAGGTATTGCATGATCTGCGCCTGCAGGCGGGCGACGTTCATCGGCACGTTCACCAGCGGCCGGTCCCGCCGGGTGTTCTTCAGGACGAAGGCCAGCAGCTCGCGGAAGGTCCAGACGCGCGGGCCGCCGAGCTCGTAGGTCCTGCCCTGGGCCTGGGGGCTCATGAGCGCGGCAATGACGGCGTCGGCCACGTCGCATACATAGACCGGCTGCATTTTCGTCTGGCCGGAGATCACCGGCATGAACGGCAGAAGACGAGCCATCTCGGCAAAGCGGTTGAAGAACCGGTCCTCCACGCCGAAGACGATTGAAGGGCGCAGGATGGCTGCGGCCGGGAACGCGCCGAGCACGGCCTGCTCCGCCTTGCCCTTGGTGGCGGCATAGCGGCTCGGGCTGTTGGGGTCGGCGCCGATGGCGGAGATATGCGCAAGGCGCTTCACCCCTGTGGCGGCGGACAAACGCGCGATGCGTTCGGCGCCGTCAACATGGACCGCCTGGAACGTGGCATTGGCAGTTTCGGCCAGCATGCCAACCAGGTTGACCACCAGATCGGCGTTCTGGACAGCGCGGTGGATGGCCGATTCCTCCTGCAGGGAAGCATAGAGCGGCACGATCTGCCCAGGCACCCCCATGGGTTTCAGGAACAATGCGCCTTCCGTGTCGCGCACCGCAACTCGCACCACGAAGCCCCTTTTGGCCAGCCGCTTGACCACATAGCGCCCGATGAAGCCCGATCCGCCGAAAACCGTCGCCACACTGCGCGTTGCCATCGCCGAAACTCTCCTGTCCGCCGCGGTCTGATAATGCCCGAATGTGACTGCCTCAAGCGGGCACACGCATCAGGCACAGGATCGGTATAGGTGGCGGCGCGGTTCCGATAGGCGGACGGACGTTTTTCCGGACCGGATTGCATGCCGACAGTTGACGGCGAGGCCTGTGTTGGCTACATCGCGCGCCTCCCGCCGTTCCCGGCAAGCGGGATGGTCGGAAGCCCAGGTGGCGGAATTGGTAGACGCGCAGGTTTCAGGTACCTGTG
>DASQVN010000433.1:0-2436 GCA_035640755.1 Rhodopila sp. | reverse complement strand
CCGGTGATCGCCCGCATCCGCGGCTACTGCCTCGGCGGCGGTCTCGCCATCGCCATGGCGGCCGACCTGCGCATCGCCTCGGCCGACAGCCAGTTCGGCATCCCCGCCGCCCGCCTGTCGATCGCCTATGCGCCCGAAGGCATCCGCCGCCTGATCGATCTGGTCGGCCCGGCCCATGCGCGCATGATCCTCTACACTGCCAAGCGGATCGATGCCGCCGAAGCCGAACGCATCGGCCTGATCAACCGGATGGTGCAGGAGGAGGACCTGAACGACGCCGTGCTGGATATCGCCCGCACCATCGCCGACAACGCGCCACTCTCGGTCGCCGCGTCGAAGCTGACGATCAATGAGATGCTGAAGGACGAAAGCCAGCGCGACATGGCCGCGATCGAGCGGCAGATGGAGATCTGCTTCAACAGCGCCGACTACAAGGAAGGCCGCACGGCATTCATGGAAAAGCGCCCGCCGCGGTTCATGGGCCGTTAGCGCGTGGTCGTTTGAGGCGGATCCGTCGGAAAACGTGAATCACGCGCTCAAACAGACAGCGCGTGGTCGTTCGCCCGCCGAGCGGACAGCAATCCCCATGGACGGCGGCATATGGCGCGCAATAGTCTCCGTCCATGAAGCACATCGCGGTCCTCACTAGCGGCGGCGACGCGCCGGGCATGAACGCCGCCATACGCGCCGTCACGCGCAGCGCGCTCGATCAGGGTTTTGTGGTCTCCGGCGTGCTGCAAGGCTGGCAGGGGCTCGTGGAGGGCCAGTTCCGGCCGCTGAACGCCCGCGACGTCGGCGGCATCATCCAGGTTGGCGGCACCTTCCTCGGCAGCGCCCGGTCCGCAGCATTCCGCGAGGACGCCGGGCGCACGAAGGCGCTGCGCAACCTCGCACAGCGCGGCATCGACGGCGTCGTGGTGATCGGCGGCAACGGATCGCAGACCGGTTCGCATATGCTGAGCCAGCTCGGCGTCCACGTCGTCGGCATTGCCTCCACGATCGACAACGACCTGCTGGGCACCGATGTCTCGATCGGCAGCGACACGGCCATCAACGTCACGCTGAACGCGATCGACCAGTTGCGCACCACCGGATCCTCGCATAACCGCGCCTTCCTTGTCGAAACGATGGGCCGCGATTGCGGCTACATCGCGATGATGGCCGGGCTGGCCGGCGGCGCGGAAGTCATTTCAACGCCCGAGCATGAAGTTCCGGCCAGTGAGATCGCCGAGCGGCTGCATGCTGCGTATGAGCGTGGCAAGACGCACGCGATCGTGGTGATCGCCGAAGGTGTGAAGGAAAGCGCTGCGAAGATCCTGGCATTCTTCGACGCCGACAAGAAACGCACGGGCTTCGAACTGCGCGCAACGACCCTCGGCCACGTCGTGCGCGGTGCACCACCCACCGCCTTCGACCGCATCCTGGCGACCCGGCTCGGCGTCAGCGCGGTCCAATGCCTGAGCGACAACGAAACCGGCGTGCTGGTCGGCTGGCAAAAGAATGAGGTCACGCGAATGAAGCTGTCGGATATCGTGGGTCGGACAAAGCCCGTCAGCACGGACCTGGTTGACCTCGCCCGGGTCCTGGCCAAGTAGGCGCCGGCGACGACGCTGCTGCCGGGTAGGCTCACCCGGTGAGCGCTGTGCTTTTCGGTTGAGTCCGGGCGTTCACCGCTCGCCCCGGTGCATCGGCCGCTCACAGCAATGCAGCGTCCACTGTCAGCGAGGGAAACCTGCCGGCCGGCAGGCAGAGCATATTGAGCGGGTCCATTTGATAGAACAGATAGTCGAGGCCATCGAACGCTGACTTGATGTCCGAAATCGCCACCTTCCAGTATTCAATCCAGGCGCAAGGGCGATAAGCGTCAAGGCTCCGGCGGGCGCCGTTCAGAACATCAATCTCCATGCCTTCAACATCGATCTTCAGAAAATCGAGGCGAGGAAGTTCGAGAGAATTAATGGTGACGACTTCAATCCGGTCGGGGAGCACCCCGTCCTGCTCTGTCAGGCTGAACAGTCCGAAGTCCTGCGGTTGATTGTAGTCTGGCCGTGCCGCTTGCAGCACACCCGGCTGGGCGCCCAGAGCCTTGTTGTAGATGATGAGATTTTCCAGATCGTTCAGCGCGGCGCTGCCGCATAGTGCATCATGCGCTGCGCTTCGAAGGCGTGAACCATCCCATTCCGCGCAGACACCGATTGCGCAACGGGGATGGCAACCAGGCCAACGTTGGCCCCCGCGTCGACAGCGATGCAGTTGTCCGGAAGATGACTGACCAAAGCGAGAATATTGTTGAGCTCCGGTTGGATGTGGGGGCGGCCTGTCTTGATCAGGTGCTCCGCCTGATAGGAGCAATGGCGGTTGACAATAAACTTGCCATAGTCCGATTCGATTACTGTAAAATTATTTACCGGCATGCGGCGTCTTTTTGGAGCATAC
>DASQVN010000432.1:0-2550 GCA_035640755.1 Rhodopila sp. | reverse complement strand
GTCGCCGTCACCAGCACCACGCCCTGCACCACCGGATAGTCCCGGTTGAACACCGCATCCACGATCATCTTGCCGAAGCCAGGAATGGAAAATACCTGTTCGGTCAGCACCGCGCCCGACAGCAGCGTGCCCAGCTCCAGTGCCCCCAGCGTCACCACCGGGATCAGCGCGTTGCGCAGCGCGTGCCGCAGGATCACCCGCGCCTTCGACAGCCCCTTCGCCCGCGCCGTGCGCACATAATCCTGGTCCAGCACCGACAGCATCGCGCCCCGCGTGTGCCGCATCAGGATCGCCGCGATCGCGTAGCCCAGCACGAAGGCCGGCATGATCGTCGTCGCCAGCGACTGCCATACATCTTCGGTCAGCGGCACGTAGCCCGAAGGCGGCAGCCACCCGAGATCGACCGAAACCAGCAGGATCAGCATGATCCCCAGCCAGAAGGTCGGCATCGACAACCCCGCCAGCCCGAGGATATTCGCGACGTAGTCCGCCATCCGGTTCCGCCGCACCGCCGCCACCACGCCCGCCGGCACGCCGATGACAACCGCGATGACGAACGCCATGACGCCCAACTGCGCCGTCACCGGCAGCTTCTCGGCGATCAGTTGCGCCACCGGCTGCCGCGTCCGCCAGGAATAGCCGAGGTTGCCGCGCGCCACGTTCCTCACCCAGTGCACGTACTGCACCGGCAACGGCCGGTCGAGCCACAGCTCCGTCCGGATCTGCGCCACCACCCTGGGATCGCCCCGCTCCTCCCCCGCCAGCACCAGCGCCGGGTCGCCGGGCATCAACTGCTGCAGCAGGAACACCAGCACGCTGACCAGAACCAGCGTCGGCACGATCTGCGCCAGCCGAGTACCGAGCCAGGACATTACTTCGCCATCGACAGGCCCTGCAGGCGGATCATCCCGTCCGGCACCGGCCGGAATCCGCTCAGCTTCGCGTTCATCCCGACGATGTTCACCGGGCTGTACAGATAGATGATCGGCAGGTCCTGCCGCTCCTGCGCCCACATCTTCCGGTAGTCGGCCAGCCGCTGCGCCGCATCCGTCGTCGCCCGCGCCGCATCCAGCGCCTGATCCACCGCCGGGTTGGAATAGCGCCCGTCATTCTGCCCGGCATCGGTATGCAGGAATGAATAGAGGTTGCCGTCCGGATCGGTCCGCCCCGACCAGCCGATCTGATACGCCTGGAAATTCCCCTCATGCGCCGCCGCCAGCGAGGAGGCGAATTCCACCAGGTTGATCTTCACCTCGAACCCGGCCTCCCGCGTCATCGCCTGGATCACCTCGGCCAGCTGCGCCTGGTCCGGCGTGTTCGGCACCATCAGGGTCACGGGAACAGGCGTCGGCACGCCCGCCTGCTTCACCAGCGCCTTCGCCTTCTCGACATCCCGCCCCGGCACGCCCCCCGGGACACCCACATCCTTGACATAGAACGGCGAGGACGGCGCCACTGCCTGCGCGTTCGGGATGTACATGCCGTTGAATACCACATCCACCAGCGCCTGCCGGTCGATCGCCGCCTCGAACGCCTGGCGCAGCACGGCACTCTGTCCGATCGGCGTCTTCGCCTGCGCGCCGTTCCCCAGGTTGAACGTGATCCCCAGGTAGCCGAGTGCGGGAGACGTCACGACGCGCAGCTTCGGGTCCTTCTTCACCTCGGCCACATCGCTCGGGATCACCCGCTCCGCCAGGTCGATGTTGCCGGTGTGCAGGTTCGCCACCTGCACCGAGGTATCGGTCATCGGCTGGTAGATCACCCTGTCGAAATGGATGCTGCCCGCGTCCCAGTAGCCGGGGAACCGGTTCAGCACGATGCGGTCCTGCGCCACCCGCTCGCCGAAGCTGAACGGGCCGGCGCAGACCGGATGCAGCCCGAAATCCTTCCCCGCCGCCTGCGCCGCCTTCGGCGAGACGATCATCCCCGCCCGGTCGGTCAACTGCGCCAGGAACGGCGCCGAGGGCGTCTTCAGCGCAACCCGCACCGTCAGCGGGTCAACCACCTCGACATGATCGATCGCACTGATTTCGCTCCGCCGGAAGCTGCCCTGCATCGTCAGGTCCCGCTCCAGCGTGTATTTCACCGCCGCCGCGTCCAGCTTCTCATTGTCCTGGAACAGCACGTCCGGCCGCAGGTGGATCAGAAGCGTCTGGCTGTCCGCCCACTCGTACCCGGTGGCGAGCTGGGGGACGATGTTCAGCTTCTCATCGATGTCGAACAGCTTGTCGCACAGCCCGGCGAACACGATCCGCCCGACATAGGTCCGCGCCAGCGCGGGATCGAGGATATCGGCATCCTCGCGCAACGCGATCCGCAGCGTCTGCGCCTCCGCCGCTGTGGTGAACAAGGCGATCAACCCGAACAGCGCGGCCAGGATACGCATGTGACGAGCCTCCCGGAAAGCACGGGAGGGTGCCCAACACCCCCACCGCGCGCAAGAGTGGGATTGTACGGCCGATCGCCGCCGCGGGACCTCCCGATCAGCCCCGGCGCCACCCCGATGCGGCGGTATCAGGCGCGGTCGAATGCCTCGCGGCCCAATCCTGC
>DASQVN010000431.1:0-2226 GCA_035640755.1 Rhodopila sp. | reverse complement strand
GGTTGGGCAGGGTTTTGTGTGCCTTGATCCAGGCACGCCGCTGCCATGCCATCTGCAACTATGGCGCGTATCGCGCGGTCTGATTAGGAGTTCTTCACGGACGACTAAGGAAACCAGGCGCCATAGGGATGCCTCGTGCGGGAAAACCCGTTGTCGCCGGTGCTGCGTACTGGTCCATGACGGCGGGAGCGTGGCACGTGGAGACAGTTCGTTCCTACCCATAGCGCCTGCCAATGGCCCAACGCTCCCACCTATCCCAGGTACACCCCGCCGTTCACGTGCAGCGTCTGCCCGGTGATGTAGCGCGCGTCCGTGCCGGCGAGGAACCGTACCGCGGCAGAAATCTCCTCCATCGCCGCCTTGCGGCCGAGCGGCACGCCCTTCTCCGCCAGCGTGCCCGGCAACGCGCCCGCCGAAGCGCCACGCACCGTATCGACCGAGCCGGGCGCGACGCAGTTGCAGGTGATGCCGTGCGGCGCCAGCTCGACCGCCAATGCGCGCATCAGGCCTTCCAGCCCGGCTTTCGAGGCGGAGACATGGCAGCGGTTCGGGATGCCGATATGCGTCGAGACCCCCGACAGCGCCACGATCGCCCCGCCGCCGCGCCCGATCATATGCGGCACCGCCGCCTTGGCCAGGATGAACGCGCCGTCCAGTGCGACCGACAGGATCTCCCGCCACTCGGCCAGCCCCATCTGCAGGAACGGCGTCTGCCGGCGCAGCCCGGCATTGCTGACCAGGATGTCGATTCCGCCGAAGGCCGAGACGGCATCGGCGACCATCCGTTCCGTCGCCGCCGGGTCGGAGACATCGGCCATGCAGCCGATCGCCTGGCCGCCGCCGGCATTCACCTCGGCGACGACGGCATCTACGGCCGAGCGGTCGTTGCGGCCGTTGACTACGACGGATGCGCCGCGCGCCGCGAGATCGAGCGCGATCCGCCGCCCGATGTTCTTCCCTGAGCCGGTGACCAGCGTGACCTTCCCGGCAAATGCCTGTTCCGGCATCATGCAGCCTCCCGCAGGATCATGTCGGCGCCCTTCTCGGCGATCATGATGACGGTGGCGTTGGTGTTGCCCGACACCACGGTCGGCATGATCGAGGCATCGATCACCCGCAGTCCCTGCAGGCCCTTCACCTTCAGGTCGGTATCGACCACCGCCTTGGGTCCCGGCCCCATCATGCAGGTGCTGGTTTGGTGGAACGTTGTGCCGGCGGTGGAACGGACGTGCTCCAGCAGGTCATCGTCGCTGACCGCCTGCGGTCCAGGGAAGATTTCCTCCTGGCAATAGCGCCGCATTGCCTTGCTCGCGAACACCTTCCGGCTGACCTTCAGCCCCGCGACGATCGTGTCACGGTCGGTCCGGGTGGACAGGTAGTTCGGCTGCATCGCCGGCCGCCTGGTCGGGTCGGGCGAGGTGATGCGCAGCCAGCCGCGGCTTTCCGGCCGGCACGGGATCGCCACCAGCGTGCAGCCCGGAAACCTGTGCATCGGCTCGCCCGGCTTCGGCGCGCTGCCGGCGAGGAATTGGTATTGCACATCGGGGCTGTCGAGCTCCGGCCTTGTCTTCACGAACAGGCCGATCGGCGCCGCACCGGTCATCAGCGGGCCCGTGCCGAACAGGATCCACTCGGCCCCGACGGCGAGCCGGCGGGCCCAGTTGTGATAGACCTCGTTGAAGGTCACCGTGCCCTCGACGCAGCGGTTGATGATCCGCCCGCCGAGGTGATCCTGCAGGTTCTCGCCGACGCCCGGCAGGTCGTGCTTCACCTCGATGCCCAGGGACTGCAGCAGGCCGCCGGGTCCGATGCCCGACAATTGCAGCACCTGCGGCGAGTTGATGGCGCCGCCGCACAGCAGGACCTCCCGCTTCGCCCGGGCCGAACGCAGGGCGCCGGCCTGGCTGTATTCGACGCCGACCGCGCGCTTGCCCTCCAGCAGCACGCGGTGGGTCAGCGCGCGGACCTCGACCGTCAGGTTGGACCGGTGCCGCACCGGGTGCAGGTAGCCGCGGGCGGCAGAGCAGCGCCGCCTTCCCTTCACGGTTACCTGCAGGGGGCCGACCCCTTCCTGTTCGGCGCCGTTGAAGTCGCGGTTGAAGGGGTATCCGACCTCCTGCGCGCCGGCGATGAAGGCGTCGTGCAGCGGGTGATCGGTGCGCAGATCGGAGACGCCCAGCGGGCCGCCGGTGCCGTGGTATTCGTTGGCGCCGTGTTCCTGATCTT
>DASQVN010000430.1:0-6906 GCA_035640755.1 Rhodopila sp. | reverse complement strand
CGGTCGCCTCGGCGCCTTCGGGCACCAGCGCCGACAGCAGAGAGCAGATGCCGTTCTCAAACACCTCGCAGGCGATCAGCGCCGCCTCGGGATGGGCGCGCGCCTGCGCCAGCGCGTGCTCGCCGCCGCCGAAGCCGACCTCAAGCCAGAGTTCAGCGCAGCCAGCCGGAAAGGCGGATAGCGGTCGAGCGGCGTCCTGGAGCCGGAACCGCATCCGCGGCAGGGTGACGTCCAGCAGCCTTTCCTGGCGCGGCCGCAATCTGTGGCCGCGGGCGCGCCCGTACAGTCGCTCCGGTGGCGGCTTTACCGCCCGAACGCCGCCCGTAGCGTCGGCACCAGGTCGGTCCGCTCCCACGTGAACGTGCCCTTTTCCTCGTCCGGGTGCCGCCCGAAATGGCCGTACGCCGAGGTCGGCGCATAGATCGGCCGGTTCATCCGCAGATGCTCGCGGATGCCGCGGGGCGAGAGGTTCATCACCTCGCGCAGCACGCGCTCCAGCTTGGCCTCGTCGATGTCCTTGCCGGTGCCGTGCAGGTCCACATAGACAGATAGCGGACGAGACACGCCAATGGCGTAGCTGATCTGCAGCGTGCAGCGGTCCGCCAAGTCCGCAGCCACGACGTTCTTCGCCAGGTAGCGGCAGGCATATGCAGCCGAACGATCGACCTTGGTCGGATCCTTGCCGCTGAACGCGCCGCCGCCATGCGGCGCCGCGCCGCCATAGGTGTCGACGATGATCTTGCGCCCGGTCAGTCCGCAGTCGCCGTCCGGACCGCCAATCACGAACTGGCCGGTCGGGTTCACATGGAACTCGGCCTCCGGGCACATCCAGCCCTTCGGCAGCACGGTCTCGATCAGCGGCCAGAGCAGGCGCTTGATCTCGGCCTGCTCCATGCCCGCGACATGCTGGGTGGAGACGACGATCGAGGTGGCGCAGACCGGCCTGCCGTCGACATAGCGCAGTGTCACCTGGCTCTTGGCATCCGGCAGCAGCCCGGCGACCGAACGGTCGTCCGCCTTGCGCAGGTCGCGGATGGTGCGCAGGATTTCGTGCGCATAGTACAGCGGCGCAGGCATCAACGTGTCGGTCTCGCGGCAGGCGTAGCCGAACATGATGCCCTGGTCGCCGGCGCCTTCGTCCTTGTTGCCGATGCTGTCCACGCCCTGGGCGATGTCGCTCGACTGGGAATGCAGGTGCACCATGACGTCGGCGTGCCGCCAATGGAAGCCTTCCTGCTCATACCCGATGTCGCGGATCGCCATGCGGGCCAGGTGCGTCAGCAGGTCGGGCGTGACGGACTCGGGACCGCGCGTCTCGCCGGCCAGGATCACACGGTTTGTGGTGACAAGTGTCTCGCAGGCGACGCGGGCGAAGGGATCGGCCGCCAGGAAGGCATCCAGCACCGTGTCGCTGATCCGGTCGGCCACCTTGTCCGGATGGCCCTCGGAAACCGATTCCGAGGTAAACAGATAGTCGCCCGTGTCCCGCATGCGTCATGCCTCGCGTCAAGATGGATCGCGGCCGGCCGGGACGGCGGCTTCCGGCGTGCCGCGTGATCGTAAGGGTCGCCGGTAACTGAACGAATCCGCCGCCAGGGTCAAGCTAAGAGGGGGTAAGCCAGCAGCGGTGCCGCGAAGGCCGTTCAGTTCATGCCGAGAACGTCCATCATCGAATAGAGGCTCGGCGGACGGCCAACGGCCCACAGCGCGGCGCGCACCGCGCCAGTGGCAAATGCGCGCCGGTCGAAGGCGCGGTGCGTCAGCACGATATGCTCGGTTGCGGCGGCGAAGATCAGGCTGTGCTCGCCCACCACCTGCCCACCGCGCAGCGCGGCGAAGCCGATCGCGCCGGTCCGGCGCGGGCCGGTGTGGCCGTCCCGGCCGCTTTCGATCACATCCTCGAATCGCACGCCCCGCCCCTTCGCGACGGCGCGGCCCATGCCAATGGCAGTGCCCGATGGCGCATCGACCTTCTGGCGGTGGTGCATCTCGACGATCTCGGCGTCATATGACTCGGCCGGCAGAGCCGCCCCCATGCGCTCGGCCAGCGCCAGCACAAGGTTGACCCCAGCAGAGAAGTTCGACGCATAGACCACCGGGATGCGGGCCGCCGCCCGTTCGACCGCGACCTCGTCAGCAGCCGAGAGGCCGGACGTGCCGAGCACCCAGGCCTTGCCGGACTGCGCCATGACGGCGGCGGTGTCCTGGGCGGTGGCGGCATTGGTGAAGTCGATCACGACATCCGACTGGCCCGTCAGGGCAGCCAGGTCGGGGTTCGAGCGGCTGGTCCCGCCGGTCACGACGGCTCCGGCAGCGGCTACCTCCTCGGTCAGCAGGCGACCCATCCGGCCGGTGATTCCGGCGATTCCGATGCGCGTTGCCATCAGCACCTCCCCAGCGGTTTGCCGCACCATGCGAGGGTTGGCCAGATGCGTCCAGGGGGGTGAGGCCGCCCCGGAGAAGGGCTGGGTGCCCCTGTGGCTAGCCGCGTCCGCCTTCGAAGAAGGCGGCGACCTTGGCGAAGAACCCCTCGTGGTCCGGGCTGCCCTTGCTGTGCTTGCCGGATTCGGCCTCGAACGCCTCCAGCAGTTCACGCTGCCGCGGCGTGAGGTTCTGCGGCGTCTCCACCGCAACCTGGATGAACATGTCGCCGCGGACAGCACTGCGCAGCACCGAGAACCCCTTGCCGCGCAGGCGGAACTGGTCGCCGGTCTGGGTGCCCGGCGGGATCTTCACCCTGGCCCTGGTGCCGTCGATCACCGGCACCTCGATCTCATCGCCCAGCGCGGCCTGGGTCATGCGGAGCGGCACCCGCATCAGGATGTTGGCCTGCTCGCGCTGGAAGAATTCGTGCGGACGGATCGATACATGCACATACAGGTCGCCGTTCGGGGCACCCTGCGCGCCGGCCTCACCCTCGCCGGCCAGACGGATGCGGGTGCCGTCCTCGACGCCCGCCGGGATCTGCACGGCGATGTTGCGCTCCCGCTGCACCGTGCCGGCGCCGTGACAGACGCGGCACGGGTTGCGGATCACGCGGCCCTGGCCGCCGCAGGTCGGGCAGGTGCGCTCGATCAGGAAGAACCCTTGCTGGGCGCGCACCTTGCCAGCGCCGTGGCAGGTCGGGCAGGTGTCCGCCGCCTTGCCCTTGTCTTCCGAACCGGAGCCGTTGCAGGCCTCGCAGCGGACGCGCGTCGGCACACGCAGATTGACCTTCGTGCCGGTGAACGCGTCAACGAGGTCGATCTCGACGCTGGCGCGCAGGTCGGCACCGGTCCGCGTGCGGCCATTTCCGCGACGCCCCATGCCGAACATCTGGTCGAAAATATCGCCCAGGTCGCCCGTGCCCGAGAAATCGAACCCGCCAAAGCCGCCGAACCCGCCTGGGCCGTTGCCGCCGCCCTGTTCAAACGCAGCATGGCCGAACCGGTCATAGGCGGCGCGCTTCTGCTCGTCCTTGAGGACGTCGTACGCTTCACTGACTTCCTTGAACCGCATCTCCGCCTGCTTGTCGCCGGGGTTGCGGTCGGGGTGGTACTGCATCGCCAGCTTGCGGTACGCCCTCTTCAGGTCGTCCGCGCCGGCGTCTCTCGCCACGCCCAGGGTGGCATAGTAATCCTGCTTGGCCATCTCAGCCCTTTGTCAGCCGGGATCGCCCGTCTTGCGCGCCCGGAAAATACAATCCCCCAGTACAGGGGCCCTCAGCACAGGGGCTCCCAGGACAGGGCCCCCAACACAGGGGCTCCCAGGACAGGCGTCGCGCCCGCCTTCGATTGAAGCGCGGGCGCGGCCGTTCGTCCAGCGCGCCTTCAGGCTGGCTGAACGCGCGCTACTCATTGGTGTGCGGAACAGGGTCGCGATGCCGCATCTCACGCTCTCCCGCGATCTGCCCGCAGCCCTCGTGGAGCAGATTCGCGTTCTCGCACATGGCTGCTCTCCCGCGACCCGCTTCATCCGGCCCGATCAGGCGGACTTCTTCTTCTGCTCGTCCACTTCCTCGAACTCGGCGTCCACCACCTTGTCGTCGGAAGACTGCGGACCAGCCTCGGCGCCGCCGGCCTGTTCGCCGCCCTGACCGGCCCCTTGACCGGCTTTGTACATCGCCTCGCCGATCTTCATCGCCGCCTGGCTGAGCCGTTCGGTCGCCGCCTTCACGGCCTCGACGTCCTGGCCTTCCAGGGCCGACTTCACGGCAGCCAGCGCGGACTCGGCCTCACCGCGATCCTGCGCCGACAGCTTGTCGCCGTGCTCCTTCAGGTTCTTCTCGACCTGGTGCGCCAGGCTGTCGGCATGGTTGCGGGCCTCCACCATCTCACGCCGCTTCTTGTCGGCTTCGGCGTTGGCCTCGGCCTCCTTGACCATGCGCTGGATGTCGGCCTCCGACAGTCCGCCGCTGGCCTGGATGCGGATCTGCTGTTCGCGTCCGGTCGCCTTGTCCCTAGCCGAGACATGCACGATGCCGTTCGCATCGATGTCGAACGTCACCTCGATCTGTGGCACGCCGCGCGGTGCAGGGGGGATGCCGGTCAGGTCGAAGTTGCCCAGCAGCTTGTTGTCGGCGGCCATCTCGCGCTCGCCCTGGTAGACCTTGATGGTCACCGCCTGCTGGTTGTCGTCCGCGGTCGAGAAGACCTGCGACTTCTTGGTCGGGATCGTCGTGTTGCGGTCGATCAGCCGGGTGAACACGCCGCCCAGCGTCTCGATGCCCAGCGACAGCGGAGTCACGTCCAGCAGCAGTACGTCCTTGACGTCGCCGCGCAGCACGCCAGCCTGGATCGCCGCGCCGATCGCCACGACCTCATCGGGGTTGACGTTGCGGGCCGGTTCCTTGCCGAAGAACGACTTCACCGTCTCGATGACCTTGGGCATGCGGGTCATGCCGCCGACCAGGATCACCTCGCTGATCTCGTTCGCCGATACGCCGGCATCCTTCAGCGCCGCGCGGCAAGGATCCAGCGTGCGCGTGATCAGGTCATCCACCAGCGCTTCCAGCTTCGCCCGGGTCAGCTTCATCACCAGATGCTTCGGCCCCGAGGCGTCCGCGGTGATGAACGGCAGATTGATCTCGGTCTCCTTGCTGGACGACAGCTCGATCTTCGCCTTCTCCGCGGCTTCCTTCAGCCGCTGCAGGGCGAGCTTGTCATTGCGCAGATCGATGCCCTGGTCGCGCTTGAACTCATCGGCCAGGTAGTCGATGACGCGCTTGTCGAAGTCCTCACCGCCCAGGAAGGTGTCGCCGTTCGTGGACTTCACCTCGAACACGCCGTCACCGATCTCGAGGATCGAGATGTCGAACGTGCCGCCGCCCAGGTCGTAGACCGCGATCGTGCCGCTGGTCTTCTTGTCCATACCGTAGGCGAGTGCCGCCGCAGTCGGTTCGTTGATGATGCGCAGCACTTCCAGCCCGGCGATGCGGCCGGCGTCCTTGGTGGCCTGGCGTTGGCTGTCGTTGAAGTAGGCCGGAACGGTGATCACGGCCTGCGAAACCGGCTCACCCAGATAGGCCTCGGCCGTCTCCTTCATCTTGGTCAGCACGAAGGCGCTGATCTGGCTGGGCGCGTATTTCTGGCCCTTCACCTCGACGACCGCATCGCCGTTGTCGCCCCGGACGATGGCGTAGGGCACCATCCCCTTGTCCTTGGCAACCAGCGGATCATCATAGCGGCGGCCGATCAGGCGCTTGATCGCAAACAGGGTGTTGGAGGGGTTGGTCACCGCCTGGCGCTTCGCCGACTGACCGACCAGACGCTCCCCGTTATCGGCAAACGCCACCATGCTGGGCGTCGTACGCGCGCCTTCCGAGTTCTCGATGACTCGGACATCCTTGCCTTCCAGAATGGCGACGCAGGAATTGGTGGTACCCAGGTCGATACCGATTACCTTGCTCATTGAAAAGCTCCTTTCAGCGGACCATGGCAGCCCGAAGCACCGCGATGGTCCCTATGCTTGGATGATAGTGATGTATGGGGACGATCGCTCAAGGGCAAGAGTTTCCACCGGATTTTTCGTTCCCGACCGGCACAATTCTCCAGCAGTACTCCCTGCCGAGCAAATTGACGCCCCCGCACGTTCCGCGCTCCCGCGATCTGCAACCCAATAGCCGACCGAGCAGATTCACGCCTCCGCACGTTCCGCGCTCCCGCGATCTGCTCTTACTTGTTGCCCGTCAGCTCCGGCAACGGTGCCTTGGCGACCACCACCATCGCCGGACGCAGCAGCCTGCCGTTCAGCGTCCACGCCGAGGACCACGCCTGGATCACCGTGCCGGGCGGATGCGCGTCGGTCTCCTGCTCCGCCATCGCCTGGTGCAGGTTGGGGTCGAACGGCTGGCCGTGCGGGTCCTGGCGCTGGATGCCGTTCCGCTCCAGCGTTGCGAGGAAGCTGCGCTCCACGCCTTCCAGCCCTTCACGCACCTTGCCGAGGATTTCCGGCTGGCCCTCGGCCGGAGCGGGCAGGGCGGCGATGCCGCGCCTCAGGTTCTCGGCCGCTTCCACCACGTCGGCGGCGAATTTCTGCACCGCGTACTGCCGCGTGTCGTCCACGTCCTTCTTCGCGCGGGCGCGGACGTTGGCGTTCTCGGCCTCGGCGCGTATCCAGCGCTCCTTCATCTCGGCCAGTTCGGCTTCGAGCGCGGCGACACGCGCCGCCGCATCCTCCTGCGCCGGCTCGGTTCGGGCCTGATCGGTGGAGGCCTGCTCGGTTGCGGCCTGCTCGGCCGGCGGGACATCCGGTTCGGTCGCGCGCTGTTCCTGCATATTGTCCTGTTTCGGTTCGCTCATCATGGCGCGCATCAGTTAGGCAAGACAGCGCCGCGCGACAAGCCGTTTATCGGCCACCGCGGCGATCTGCGTACACGCAGGGGCGCCTACCCCAGCAACTGCCCGATCACCCGCGCGGTATAATCCA
>DASQVN010000429.1:0-2758 GCA_035640755.1 Rhodopila sp. | reverse complement strand
GGCCGTAGAAATCGTTGAATGCCTTGAAATGGTCGATGTCCAGCAGCAGAAGCGAGATCGGCCCAGCTTCCCGCTGCGCACGGCGCCATTCGCGGGCCAGCGCCAGATCGAAGGCGCGCCGGTTGGCGACCTCGGTCAGCGCGTCGGTCCCGGCCATCGTCTCCAGGTGCCGATTGACCGCCGCAAGCTCCTGGTTCGCAACGGCCAGGCGATCGGCGATATCGGATGTTTCACGCTCCCGCAGCAGCATGTCGATGGTCTGCTGCCGCAGCGCCTTGCTGAAGGAGAGGCCGACGGCGACCTGCAGGAGCACCATTCCGGAACAGACCTGCAGGGCCAGACTGCCCGACAGGATACAGGTAACAAACAGGGGCAGGGAGGCCACCATGATCTGGGACACGACGACCGGGCGCGCGGTGGCGTGGCGCAAGGCGCCGCCGATCACCATGGCCGAATGCATGCCGATCATAAGTATCTTCATGGAATTGTCCGGATCATACCATATAACCAGCGCCGTCGCGCCCCACCCGGCGGCCGCTGCAACGGCCGAATAGAGACATCGTAATCCCCAGTCACCCGGACTGCCCGTCCTGCCGGCACGCATATAGGCTGCACGCTGTCGCATGCGCCAGATCAGAACGAGGACGGAATAGGTAACCTCGGCGAGGTACCACATCGAACCCGACTGGACGTAGCCCACCATCCCGAACGCCATGACGCCAAGCGCGCCCGCGATAAGTGCGGCAGTGTCCCGAAACAGCCGGTCAACGAGGTCCCAGGCGACGTCCTGAGGCAGGCCGTCAAACCCGGCCAGGGAATCGAACAGCCTCTGCACAGCAACCTCTCTCCGCTTGGCGTGGCAGGCAGTGACCACTCCAAGACCCCTCTTAGGGGCCCACCATGAGGAAGTTGTTAACGCGGAATGCTTCGGTGTGGGTAAGCAATAATTTAACCGGGCAATTTAACTGGGCGGCCGCAGGCCGTCCGCGACGATCTGCTTCAGCTTCGCATGCAGATGCGGGTTCGCCGCCACCACGTTGCCGGTCTGCATCGGGTCGCCGTCCTCGACCTCGGTCGCATAGCCGCCGGCCTCCCGCACCAGCAGCAGCCCCGCCGCCATGTCCCAGGGCTTGATGCCGAGCTCCCAATACCCGTCATAGCGGCCGTGCGCGACCCAGGCCAGGTCCAGCGCCGCCGCGCCGAACCGGCGTATCCCGGCCACCTGCGGCATCAGCATCGCCAACGTCCGGCTGAACGCCTGCCGCCGCGGCAGCGACACTGCGCCGAACGGAATCCCCGTGGCAAACACCGCCTCATGAATGTCCCGCCGAGCCGAGACGCGCAGGCGGCGTTCGTTGACGAAGGCGCCGGTGCCTTTCTCCGCCCAGAACATCTCATCCGTTGCCGGCGCGTAGATCAGCCCGGCCTGGACTTCGGTCTTGCCATCCGGCAGCCGCCGCTCCAGCCCGATGCTGATGCACCAGTGCGGAATTCCGTGCAGGAAGTTCGTCGTGCCGTCGAGCGGATCGACGATCCAGCGCCACGTCCAGTTGTCCGA
The DNA here is from genome assembly GCA_035640755.1 of Rhodopila sp. Lineage (GTDB taxonomy): Bacteria > Pseudomonadota > Alphaproteobacteria > Acetobacterales > Acetobacteraceae > Rhodopila. Next base: position 1,200 of record DASQVN010000429.1, on the reverse strand, counting down.
GCCTGAGGCGCCGGCTTCCTCCAGCAGGAATGCGTAACCGGGGCGCGCCCGGTTCAGTTCCTCCTTCAAGGTCTGTTCGGCCCGCAGATCGGCCTGGGAGACGAAGTCGGACGGTCCCTTGATGCTGACCTGCAACTGCTCGACTTCCGAAAAGTCACGCAGCAGCCGCCGCGACGCCTTCTGGGCGGCGTTGGCCATGACCGTCATGTGTGGTGACAGGCGGAGTGCCATCAGCCCTTCGCACGCTCCACGTAGCTCGCGTCTTCCGTGCGCACCACGATCCGCTCCCCGGTTTCGATGAACGGCGGCACCATGGTCTTCACCCCGTTCGACAGCCTCGCCGGCTTGTAGGAGGACGAGGCGGTCTGCCCCTTCACCACCGGATCGGCCTCGGCCACTTCCAGCACCACCGTCTGCGGCAGGTGGATCGCCACCGGCTCGCCTTCCACCAGATCGACCGTCAGTTGCATCTGGTCCTGCAGGAACGGCGCGGCATCGCCCAGCAGTTCGGCCGGGATATGTGTCTCCTCATAGGTTTCCGGGTCCATCAGCACCAGGTTGCTGCCGTCGGAGTAGGAGTAGGTGTATTCCTTTTCCTCGGTCGTCAGGCGCTCCACGGTGTCGGCGGTGCGCCAGCGTTCGTTCGTCTTGTTGCCCGTCTTCAGGTTGCGCATTTCCACCTGGATGAAGGCGCCGCCCTTGCCCGGGGTGATGATCTGCTGCTTCAGCACCGTCCAGCGCGCACCCTCGTGCTCAATAACCTGGCCGGCGCGGATCAGGTTCGCCTGCTGCTTCATGAATGGATCCGTTCGTTCGATTGGAATGGAGCGGGCTTCTAACCCTCGCAGGGGACGGGGGCAAGCTTGCCGGGCGGCGTCATGCCACCCGGAACGCAGCTTGCGCCGCCGCGTTCAGCCGCCTTCCGCCAACGCGGTCACCCGGAACGGGCAGTCGCGATGCGCCGCGCCGCATACAGGCTCGCCGCTGCACAGCCCTGGCCCGTGCGCCAGCGCGCGCCGCGCCAACCCCGCCAGACAGGCGATGAACCCCGCATCCGCGTTCTGTGTCGGCATCCGGAAATATCCCGGAACCCCCGTCCGCTCCGCCAGGTGCCGGTACTCGACATCCAGTTCCACCAGCGTCTCGGTGTGTTCCGAGACAAAGGCGATCGGCACCACCAGCACCGCGGTCTTGTCCTTC